>JBLHWY010000061.1:0-33908 GCA_047629195.1 Candidatus Azotimanducaceae bacterium | reverse complement strand
GCCCATCTCCGTGTACTCTTGTGTATTGCTGATCTATTGCTGACAAACAGCGATTGTTCAGCCGTCACGAGAGACTATTTTATGCATGACGAACAAAAAGGTGTGCTACCACCGACGGGGCCACCAAATCAGAAGCGTCTACCAGGCCCATTCGATGGCCATGTATTGATGTGGTTGCTCTGGGGCTTTGTTGTCTACTATTTTTTTACCGATTTCAATCGGTCAAAGCCCGAAGTAATCCCGTATTCACAATTCAAGCATGAAATCTCAGCAAAAAAGATCGAGCAAGTCATATTCAAACACGACGAAATTACAGGCACCTACTCCGGTACCAGCACTAGTGGTGATGGTGCGGAAACTTTCAAGACCATCATACCCGCTGTACCAGATGCAGAACTGCTGCCTATGCTGCAGAGTAATGACATCATCGTCGTCGCGCTGTCGCAGGCCGAACCAAGGTGGTTACAGGTACTGCTTGGCGTATTACCCTGGTTTCTGATTCTGGCTTTTTTTATTTATTCCAGTCGAATGTTGCAGCAAAGAATGGGTGGCGGTCGCGAAGGTTTTATGGGATTTTCCAAATCAAATGCCCGGCTGTATGAAGGTGACGATAATCAGGTGGGCTACGACGATGTTGCGGGTGTCGAGGGAGCGAAACAGGACCTGCAGGAAATAATCGATTTTCTAAAACACCCGGAGCAATTTCGACAGCTTGGTGCAAAGATGCCTAGAGGTATCTTGCTGATGGGGCCGCCGGGTACCGGAAAAACGCTGCTGGCCAAGGCTACCGCTTTTGAAGCTAAGGTGCCCTTTTTTAGTATCAGCGGTTCGGAGTTTGTCGAAATGTTCGTTGGGGTCGGTGCATCCAGAGTGCGAGATATGTTTAAGGAAGCCAGAGCCAAAGCACCGGCTTTGATTTTTATCGACGAGATTGATTCAGTCGGCAGAGTTCGTGGCGCGGGACTTGGCGGTGGCAACGATGAACGGGAGCAGACCCTGAATCAGGTCCTCGCAGAAATGGATGGCTTTGCTGGCGACGAAGCCGTTGTGGTGCTTGCTGCAACTAACAGACCCGATGTTCTCGACCCAGCGCTTTTGAGACCCGGCAGATTTGATCGGAAAGTTACCCTGGAACTACCTCAGCACAGCGCGCGTGGTGCAATTCTCAAGGTACATGCTCGTAAGGTGCCGCTTGCAGACGATGTGGATTTGAAGGAAGTCGCTAGCATGACGGTCGGGTTTTCCGGCGCAGATCTGGCCAACCTTGTTAATGAAGCAGCGCTTCTGGCAGCACGTGAGAAATCGGAGATTGTCAATCGTCACCATTTTAATAAAGCACACGACAAGGTCATGATGGGTAGCGAGCGTAAAGACCTACTTAATCCGTCAGAACGTAAGAGAACCGCCATACACGAAAGCGGTCATGCAATTCTGGCGCTTTGCTTACCGCATAACGATCCACTAAGGCAGGTTTCAATTATTCCTAGAGGCATGGCGCTTGGGACCACGGAGCAACTGCCGGAAGAAGACAGACACAACTATGCCCAGCCCTATATAGAAACTCGATTGGCGGTCCTGCTCGGTGGTCGCTGCGCAGAAAAGCTGGTGCTAGAGAATGTCAGCTCTGGTGCCGCTAATGATCTGGAACAAGCCACTCGGATGGCTAAAATGATGATCACCCAATGGGGTATGAGTGATGTGCTGGGACCCGTTCATTTCAAGACAGGTGCGGAGCATCCTTTTCTCGGTTATGAGTTAACCCAGGAAAAAGATTTCAGCGAAGCAACTGCCCGAGAAATTGACCAGGAAGTCCGCAGGATTATTGGTGAAGCGGAAACGCTCGCAATGAAAACGCTGACTGAAAACCGGAGAGCACTGTCCATGCTTGTAGCAGAATTGCTGGAGTGTGAGACGCTCGATAAACCTATGCTGGACGAACTCTTGTCGCAATGGCTACCGCAGTTTGCTAACGAGGTTGAAAGCTAAAGGCACTGGGCGTGAGCAACCTTTTAAACAGTGTTCTATTCGGTATCTCTCATCTATAGGAATAGACAACAATGAAAATTAGTCCTGAGCAAGCTCTTTGGCGATGTGATCCAAAAACACTGGGGTTTGAACTTACCTCAGAGTTGTCGCCTAGCTATCATATTATTGGGCAAGATGATGCCGTCGAAGGATTACGCTATGGCTTGGAAAACAGAAGCAAAGGCAATAACGTGTTTGTTCGAGGCTTATCTGGTTTTGGCCGAATGGCGCTTATTAATCAAATGATTGACATGGTTGTCGCAGATATTCCTCCCGCAGATGATCGCTGTTACGTCTGCAATTTCAAGTCACCCGATCAATCTATTCTGATTACTCTAGCACCCGGCACGGCACTTGATTTTCAATTGGAGATGGATCAATTTGGCGCCTTTGTTGAAGAGGAACTTCCGGCCTACCTGTCGTCGGATAGGGTAAAGAGCAAACAAAATGAACTTGCCGGTAAAACGCAGGCGCAAATTCAGCAGTTTGGTACGCCTTTTGACGAAGAGCTCAAATCTAACAGCCTAATAATGGTGCCTATTCAGGTGGAGGGAAATACGGTACCGACCATTCTGCCTGTTTTTGATGGCAAAGCAGTTCAATACGACGTGTTGCAACAAATGCGTACTAGTGGCGAGATGTTAGAAGAAGACCACAAAGTTTTGTCGACCAAGATCACTAGGTTTGAAGAAAAATTTAGAGAACTCAGCGAAAATATTAATATCGTACAGCTAAGACATCAGGAAGCACTAAGAAACTTAATGAAGGATGAGGCATGCCTGCATATTGGTTCGCGAATTAAAGCAATCAAGAGCAAAATAAAGCAGGAAGTTATTGTGCCTTTCCTTGATGCGGTGTGTGATGATTTGGTTACCCACAGGTTATTTGAAAGCAAGAATGTCGAGTCCTTCTCCAGACTCTATCGCGTTAATGTGGTTCGTAGCCGAAGTCCTGACGCGGGTGCGCCCGTGGTGAACTTAACCAACCCGACGTCTGCAAATATGATTGGCAAAATCGACCGGGATCTTAGCGCCAACAACATGGCTGTTCATTCGGATCATTCGATGGTCAAAATCGGTGCTCTGCTGGAGGCCGATGGTGGCTTTTTGACGCTCGAAATACAGGACTTGTTGGCCGAACCACGTGCCTGGGCAGCGCTATTGCGCACCTTAAAGACCGGCATGCTGGAAATCTCCAACGTAGACCCTTTTGGCCTCTGGGCGGCACCGCAACTTAAACCAGCCCTCGATACCTATCGACGTCAAGGTGATTTTGGTCGGCGATCCAAAGACCTATTTTATGCTCGAGCAGTATGAACCCAGGTTCGCAGATCTATTCAAGGTGCTGGCTGACTTCGGTGATACCATCAGTCGTGATAGTAATGGGTTGAAGTCATACATCAACGTGATCGCAAGGTTGACAGAGCGAGATGGACTGTTGCCATTTTCTGCTGCAGCGGTCGCTGCGCTTATCGAACACGGTGCTCGGATTTGCGCTCAGGCTGATCGTCTAACCAATCGATTCGGTCGCATCGCTGACATTGCAAGAGAAGCCGCTTTCATTGCAAAGCAAGCGGCTAAAGATAGTGTTGATTTCGACGATATTATTGCCAGTGTTAAACGCTCTCGTGGTCGCGCTGATAATCCCGTTATCCGGTTCAGGCGTATGGTGGCCAGTGGTGCGCTTAAAATCCAGATCAAGGGGTCAGAGGTGGGCCAAATCAACGGGCTTGCGATTAGCTCCGCTGGTTCCTTGATCTATGGTTTCCCTTCAAGAATTACAGCTTCAATCGCTTTCGAACAAACCTATGGTGGTATTGATGGTGACTCTGCGTCGGGTACCGAATTCTGCTGTCTCATTAGCGCTCTAACCGGGTTACCGATCAATCAGAACCTTGCCATGACTGGCGCGGTTGACCAAAAGGGTAATATTCTTGCTGTTGGCGGAGCCACGGAAAAAATTGAAGGTTTCTTCGATACCTGCCAATCCCTTAAGTTCACTGGAGAACATGCTGTGTTGATACCTTCTGCCAATACCAGCGAATTGATGTTACGTCATGATGTGGTTGAAGCGATCGCAAACGGAAAATTTGCCATTCACGCGATCGATACGATTGATGAGGCGATGTCTTTGATGATGAGCAAAGAGGCGGGTGACATTTGTAAGCCAGAATACGAAAAGGGCACGATATTCGCTTTGGCGCAGGTAAAGGCTCACGAATATTGGCTTAGCGCGCGGGATAGTCACAAGAGCTAGTCATAAAATCTAGATCAGGAGCAATATTGCTGACGCGCGTTACTGCAGAACACCTCGTCGGTCAATCTGCTCTCGGATTTTTCGCTGTCTGGCGGCCGTCAGCGGATACTTCCAGATAAAAGGCAACGCGATGAACTTTATCGCAGCCGGAATGATGGAATAAAGCAGCGTTACCCATAGCAAGGCATTTTCCGAATTACCCGCCGGTGTACCTGCCAGGTTGACCTCTGCGGTCGGGTCGAATCCGCTGAAGGCGGCGGCAGCCATGCCTATCGCACCTCCCGCTGCACCAGCTCCTTTTTTCAGCATACCCCAGACAGAAAAGTACAATCCAGCTCTTTGTTCGCCGGTTCGGGCGGAATCAATATCAACAGCATCTGCTGCCATCGAGGCCGGTAGTGCCAATATTGCCCCTACCGAGGAGCCCTTAAAGCACATGATAATGAGGAACAAGCCGAACTGCCCCTGCGGGATAAATGGAATCCATGATGCCCAGAATGCAAACCATATTATGGACACGATAAAAGCCTTATGTTTCCCAATCCGACTTGCCAATCTCATCCACAGAGGTAATCCTGCGATGGAGCTCAGATAATAAACCAGTAGATAAATTGGATAGAGTTCACCTGCTTGGATCACATGCTTGACGAAAAAATAGGACAGGGCCGCGGTCATGGCGGCGCCAAAGGTACTCACGGTGTAACAGACGATCAAACGGATGTAAGGCCCATTTCTTCGAACGACACGCAGGCTTGCCAGGAAGGTGGCTTTGCGTCTAACTATTGTTTTCTGCTTCGGCTCAGGTACAAACCATAATGCCAGTATTACGGTGACTGGGATTAGAATTACGACGAAGTTGGCTAGCCAGTAGAGGATGACATCGATATGGCCTGCGCGCGCTTTCATAATCTCCTGAAATTCGGCGGTGAAGTTTTCAGCCATCGACACGATGCCGCCACCCTCCACAGAAGAAAAATAGATAAGTAGTGCCGCTGTGAGCGGCAGCAGATTGAAAGACACGGTGCCGGCGAAATGGAATTGCTCACGCCTCCCCGTGATGTGAGTTCTCTCATCATAGACCGGCGACAGTTCTGCGCCCCAGGCAAAGTAGGGTATGTCGATCACCGTAAAGGCAAAATACAGAAGTATGATCCACGTGCCGAAATACCATAATGAAGGATTCTCCGGTGGTGTGAACAACATATACAGAGAGAGCATCAGCAGCGGCGCGCCGGCCAAAATCCAGGGCTTTCTTCGTCCCCAGCGCGAGTTTGTTTTGTCTGAAAGAACGCCGATCAAAGGATCTGTAAATGCATCGGACAGGCGTGCGCCAAAAATGATGGCCGACATCGCATATAGACTGATACCCAGTTCTGCATAGTAGGGTAAAACATAGACGCCGACTGGCAATAAGACCATGGATACTGGCATGTACAGAGATGAATAGCAGAGAATTCGTGCCTCACCAATGCGCTTTTGAGGGTCAGCTTCTTCGATGAAGTTTACATTCTGCTGGGTCATGAGTGTTTCGCCAGAGTCTTTAGCCTAATAAACCACGTTCATCATGCCCGGTAAAGTAGAAATTTAAGGACTCTGTAACAAGAAACCCAGTTTTCTTGCGGAGACCCACAGGGAGTCTGCCATAGTGATGTCTGCTCAACTATGCCCTCAGCTTTTCAATCCTCCAATCCTCAAACAGTAGATTAAGCTTACTGACTGATGGCTAATAACCTTTGCTCACAAGGACATCGCAGGGCGGGTCGATGAGAAGTTGTGCTGTAATGCCACCAAGCTTTAAATGCCCCAGTCCGGCACGAGCATTTACACCGACAGCAAGTAGGTTTGCCTTGCTGCTTTTGACCTGCTTGATAAGCGTTTTAGCAGGGTCACCTTTCACGGTTGAATATTTAAAAAGCTTTGGTGTGACTTTAAATTTTTTGAGACTCTTTTGGTGCTGCTTAACAAACGCGTCCATCTGCTTGACTTCCAATCGCTCTATAACTTCACCAGAGAGTGCCTCAATCTTATGACCGTTAGAGCTGTCTGGGAAATCGAATGAATGCACAAGGCTGACCTTGGCTCCGGGCGAGAGTTGCAAGGCAGTCGTGAATGCATGGCTGCAGGCTCCTGAAAAGTCTACACCGGAGACAAGACTGCTGTAATGAGCACGTGGTTTGTCTTTGACCATAAGCACAGGCTTGATTCCTTTGCGGATTACGCGCTCGATTGTCGTGCCAACAAACATGTCTATCAAGCCACTTTTGTTGTGCAATCCCATTACAATTAAGTCAGCGTGCACTTCTTCACCAGCAGCAATAATTTCTTCATAAGCATTGCTGGTGCGACTGATGATGACGTTAGATTTAACGTCATCATCAGTCGCATAGTCTGTCAGGTAGTCTTTCAATGACTGCGCCAACTCATCCCGCAAGCTCTGGGCCTGTTTTTTCATGCCGACAAAATGATAGTTCGGCGGTACGTGGATCATGTGTAGTTTTGCCTTGTTCTGGGCGGCGAGCTTGAAGGCACGTGCCATTGCTCTGTCACAGTTTGGAGAAAGGTCAGTGGCGACGAGAATGTTTTTCATGGAGCATCAACCATTATAAATTGGACGTGCTTTTATGTTAACTCTAAAACTTAGGCAAGGGGAACAAGAAGAATTACTAATTCAATACCTCGATCTTAAGGACAAGAACGAAACGATTATTCCTATCGATATGTCGAAGTCAACGACAGCGAAGACAGACAAGGGTTCTGAGTATTGTTAATCTAACCGGAGTCAAATATTCGGTTGGAGATAATTCTTGGCAAAAAGATGTAGTACTGCAATGGCGGCAGTTGAATGTATAGAATCAGGTGAGAACATTTGGGTCCATTCAATGGCTGCAACGCCGGTGCTCATGGTAGAGGCACTAGCAGTGCACGCAAAGAGTAAACGCGATATCAGTGTGCTGCAATTACATCTCGAGAATGCTCAGGCACTATGTTCACCCGATCTAGAGGGACATTTACGTAATCGTGTTTTCTTCGCAGGCCGCGGCACCCGCGATCTGGTGAATGAGGGTCGTGCTGACTACGTACCCATGTTCCTCTCTGAAATTCCTAAATTGTTTCGTCGGGGTGAACAGAAAATCGACACGGCAATAATTCAGGTATCTGCTCCCGATCGTCATGGGAATTGTTCCCTTGGCATTTCAGTCGAGGCAACAAAGGCCGCCTGTGAGTCGGCGAGTAAGATCATTGCCCAAGTTAATCCGAACATGCCACGAACTCACGGCGAGAGTTTTATACAGCTGGATGATATCGACTACTTTTTTGAGGCCGAATCATCGCTAATTACAATAGAGACTCAACCAGTAAGTCCAGTTCAACAAAAAATCGGGGAGTACGCTGCTAGTCTTATCGAAGACGGAGACTGCCTACAGATGGGCGTGGGCGCGATACCGGATGCCGTTCTTTCTTGCCTCCTGGATCGCAAACATTTAGGTGTTCACACTGAAATGTTCTCTGATGGAATATTACCGCTTATCGAAGCCGGCGCTATTGATAATTCGAGAAAGGTTGTCCGGCGAGGTAAAGTTGTCACGGGTTTCGCGATGGGTAGTGTAGCGTTATATGATTATGTCGATGACAACCCATCGGTGGTTTTTCTGGATATTGAATTCGTGAACAATCCAACGGTCATTTCCCGAAACGATCACGTGGTCTCCATCAACAGTGCAATCCAGATAGACCTTGGTGGACAGGTTTGTGCTGATTCAATGGGGACCAAAATATACTCCGGTGTTGGGGGGCAGCTGGATTTCGTTCTGGGGGCCACGCTTTCTGAAGGCGGTAGGTCAATCATCGCCTTGCCGGCGAGTGCTCAGAAAGGCACGCTTTCGCGGTTGGTGAGCACGCTTGATAGTGGCGCGGGAGTTGTCACAACTAGGGCTCACGTTGATTACGTGATTACTGAATATGGGATTGCGGAACTGCGTGGCCGCTCCATGGCAGAAAGAGCAAAAGCCCTTGTTGATATAGCGCACCCGGATTTTAGAGAAACGCTAACGAGAGAAGCAAAGGAAGTATTAGGGCTTCGCATTTGAAAAACTGAAACACTCACCATTTAGGCTATGCAACTTTATTTTGGCCACTTTTGTTTTACACATTAGAAATTCCTCCTCGAGTTGACGCAAGTCAATGTTACCAATACCGGGTAAGTACTAGTATTACGGTCACTAACCTCGGGAACGGATATGCAAGCATTACCTCATCACTACTTGGTTGAGGGGGCACTCATCGCTGATCGAGTCGATATCAGCGCACAGAACCTCACGACAATTGAATCGGAACCCCCAGCTGAATTTGGCGGTTCTGGTACGCGCTGGTCACCTGAAACATTATTACTTGCGGCTGTTTCAGACTGTTTTTTGCTGACATTTAAGGCAATCGCTTGTGCTTCAAAATTTTCTTATTCCGATATTAAATGTGAAGTTGAGGGTAGGCTTGATCGAGTCGACGGTGTCACACGTTTTACGAAAATCACCGTAAGGCCAACTTTGAAGATCGAATCAACGGCGTCGACGGGCGAGATTTCTGATGAGCAATTGGAAAAATCCACCAAATCCCTTCACAAAGCGGAGAAGGGTTGTTTGGTCTCCAATTCCCTTAACTCAAAGTTACTACTCGAACCGTGCATTAATACTTGCGTAACAACCAAATGAGTGTGCCCATGTTGAGCCGAGTTCTACTGATGTTCGTCGTTTTCGTATTAGCTAGCTGTGAGTCACCACAAGCTAGTACTGACTATGAATTTGTTGAACCGCAGACATTTCAAGCGTTACCGGATGGTGAAGGTAGCTACTCGAATGCGAGTATTAGGCAAGGTAAGTATTTGGTTGAACTGCTTTCTTGCGGTGTTTGTCACAGCGACGGTGCTTTGATTGGCAAGCTTAACCCAAATAGGTTGCTGGCGGGTTCGCATATCGGTATAGCCTATTCGAATCCGATGGTACAAAAGAATCCAGGAGTTATTTTTCCTGGCAACCTGACCTCCGATAATGAAACGGGCCTTGGGTCCTGGCAAGATGAAGAGATTGCTCGGGTGATTCGTACGGGTGTTAATAATCACGGTAAACGCAATCTTTCTGTCATGCCTTGGCCAGGTTACGCGAAAATGACTGACGAGGATACTATCGCTATTGTGGCGTACCTTCGTAGTATTCCTGCTGTCAAACACGAAGTCCCTAAGAACATTCGCCCTGGTAAAAAGGCGCGTGTGCCCTATGTTCACTTCGGCGTCTATCGAAGCAAACAGGCGATGTGATCTGTAATCTGTAGGTCTGTTCATGAATGTTAGTCTTGCTGGCGCAAGACCACCATTTGCTTGATCAAAAAAACGGAAGGGATCAGGGTTTGTCTAGCCTGGACTTTATTCGCTGGTAGGTGGAACGAAGTTCCTCTTTGATAACCTTAGTTGAGGTGCGTATCTCAGTGGAAACTTCAACAGCATCGTCTTTAAATTCTCTCATCCTCTTTTCAACGTCATGCCGAGCCTTTTCTAGCTCTTCCAGCTCGTCTTTAACTTCTGCTGTAGCTAGGTGAGCCTGCACTCTCAATTCATCTCTCTCTGCTTTTAACTTTGCCCAAATTTCTTCAAAATCTTTGCTCATAGAAACCTCCATCTCAGTTGTCGCAGGTTACTTCACTGCATCAGTTTTACCTTGATAAAAATCAAGCATTGACTAGTGTGAAGTGATCGAAAAATTAATGTAACTAAGAAGCGCGGTCATCTGAAAAGATCTTCGCCGCAGCCAATCGTGGGGTCGAGGTTCGGTTCGCTGTAGCACGTGAGTAGAAGTTAACTTCTACTTGTTAAATTGATTTGCTGAAAATCGGAGTGCTGTTTTTCGATTGTCAAAAATGTATTCTACCCGCAAAACAGTGTAAAACTATTTAGCTGTTTAAAAGAAACATCTTTCGGTGCTGGTCATGACGAAAAATCCTGCTAATAAAATTCGAGTCTGTTCGTACAACATCCATAAAGGATTTAGTGCGATGAACATCCGTTACCTCTTGAAGTAAATTAGGCATGCGATTACGTTAGTCGATGCAGATGTTGTCTTCCTTCAGGAAGTCGTTGGTGAGAATTTGGCTGGAAACCAGGGTGGTAACATGAATAACATGAGCGACAACCATCTCGAGTTTCTAACTGATAGCATTTGGCCACATTTTAGCTACGGTAAAATGCTGTTTATCAGAAGGGGCATCACGGCAATGCGATCCCGAGTAAAAACCCTATCAGCTCATCCAGAAACATCGATATCACGCATTGGAGTTTCTCACAGCGAGGAATGTTGTTAGCGCAACTCAACAATGGGGTCTACTTGGCTTGCCTCCACTTTGGTTTGTTTCAAAGGGAGAGAGAGCGTCAGTTGAATACGCTGTTAAAGACAGTCAATGTGGAGATTCCAGCGGATGCGCCGCTCTTGATCGCAGGTGATTTTAATGACTGGAATAAAAAGCCGCATCGGGTTATCGAGACTGAATCTAATCTAAAGGAAGTCTATAGTGAGACCCACGGCAGAGTGGCAAGAACCTTCCCTGCCATCGCGCCCTTGCTTTCAATGGATAGAATCTACTATCGCAACCTTGAGTTGCTGGACGTTGATGTTCTCTCTGGCAACCCCTGGGGATGATCACAAGCTGCGTGCAGGTAAAAAAGAACGAGAACCTCATGAAATGAGAATTTGCTTTCAGTGCCGATAAGCCCGAGAAACCATCCTGCTCGCTGCGAAGTGATTGTTGATTTTCAAGGGGAGGATCGAGTATTTGGTCTAGCTAATAGCAAGCGTACATTCGAGCTAGCACGCCCAAACCAAAGATAAAGCCGTAAAGCATATGTCTTTAGAAGTCGAACAGTTGCAAAGTCTATCCAGGGCTCAGTAATGCTGAAAAAGAAGCGATGCTGAGGTAGTCGGATCCTTTTAGTAAAAAAGCACCCGTAACTGATCGCTGGTGCCAGCGAAGCCATTAAGCTACTCGATAATGGTGCGCCCAGATTCGGTCCGATAAAGTAAAGAATGAAGCTTTAAACAGAACCGGAAAGGAGCAAGTAGGAAACCGTCCGGGTAAGGCCGACAGCCATCTTTTGTGCAAAGGGCGCTAATAAAGGCGGTAGTGCAGCGAGCAAACCAATCTCGGGTGTCAGAGTAGGTGCTTAAGTATGCGCATCCTAACGACTACCAGACTAAAAGCTAGATTTAATGATGCTCGAAAAGACAAGATACAAAGTTGGGAACATTCTTCAACCCGGATCTACGAAAACTCGCGCTTGCCAAAATAAATTTACTGACGAGATCAAAATAGATTGCTGTCTGAAGTTCCCCAGTGTGGGTATAAGACATCTCTCAACTTGATATTGCTAACATGCTTCTTCAACCAAGCCACGTCTTACCAGAGTCTGTGTTATCGGCAGTTATAGCGACCGCGCTATCGGATCCAGGATATCTGTCACTTGATGTATGCCAACAAACACTTATCGGTGCTGATCTACTGGATCAACTGTCGCAGGCTGCGGATTGGTTGGGTGAGCGCGACTATCGTGTGGCGAAAATTGGTCGCGAAGATCGCGAGCACAAAAACCACTTTGTTCGGACTGATAAAATCAACTGGGTCTATGGCTCGACACCGGCTACTGCGGAGTATCTGTCCATCATGGATGCCCTCCGTGCCGAATTGAATAAACAGCTATTTTTGGGTTTGTTCGAATATGAATGCCAGTTTGTACGTTATGAAAGTGGTGATTTCTATAAGCGACACAAGGATGCGTTTAGCGGTGAGAGAAACAGGATCGTCTCGACCATTGTCTACCTCAACCGGCACTGGCAGCCGGGTGATGGCGGTGAACTTGTAATCTACTGTCCCGAGTCGCTTAAAGAAGTTGCGCGAGTTGAGCCAAGATTCGGAACTCTAGTCGTGTTTCTGAGTGAGGAGTTTCCACATGAGGTCTTACCCTCACAGCAAAAGCGTCTTAGCCTGACAGGCTGGTTTCGTGTAAATCGTGAGGGAATGCTTTAGCTTCCTGGCACCGGTCGTGGAGAGAAATTGCGTGCGGGTTGTCGGTGTATACGGTTAATTCAAGTCTTATCAGGTTGAACCAATTGTCCGATATGTCTATCGCTGTCTCCATCAATCGTTGCCAATGCCTAGACCCGCGTAGGCATCGTGTACACCATACCTATATTTGCAGCGTGCCGCCGATGTGGATTACCGTCTATTATATAAACCTATATTACCGACCGGTGCGTCATCGAGGCAGGCGACTTAAGATCGAAGCCCCGGCACTGGTTTGCTAGTCTCTCTTTCCGGCTTTGGGCAGTAGGGTTTGGCATCTGTAGCGTACCCGAATAAGCGCCGGGCTGAGCTTAAATGTCGCGCAAAAAATTAAAGTCGTCAGGTTCGAAGGCGCTAATGACGATCTGGTCAGTGTCAAACAGTGGTTTTTGAGCGGATGGTTGGGATTGCATGCTTCTTCCTGTCAGGGCTGCCATAAAACGCATGCATGTAATTAGGCGCTCCACCTCCGCCCGTTTTGCCTGCTGCTGAAGCAGTCTGTCTGTCGAGTCGCATAGCGTATGCCAAACAGGCGCACTGTGGTATGTATACTTAGCTTAGAGCGCTAGGCGTTGAGGCCTGAATAATTTGTTTAGTGTGACAACAAGGAGTACTTATGAAAAAATTAATTCTCGTTACGTGCAGTCTAATTCTTATTGTCGCTTGTCAACGCGAGGCTAGTGAAAATCTTGCCGAACTAGCTATTGAAGAGGATGCTATTATCCTTGAGATTCAGCAGATTGCTGATCAATTTATAGCGTATCAGCCCATGCAAGGTTTCGCTCACACGATGACTCTGGAGCAGGCGTATATCTGGCAAGACAGACTAGCCGAATATATGAAGCCGGTGATGGGGCCGGTGATTGGATATAAAACAGGTGGCCATGATCCCGGTCCTGGGTTTGCGACGTTTCCACCGGGTGGGATTCGCGGACTGATTTTGGAGGGTATGGTTTACCCTAGCGGTACGGAGGTCAGTCTTTATCAAACTCGTCGCGGTTTTCTTGAAGCAGATTTTGCTGTTCGGGTTGGCAGCGCTAAGATTAATGAGGCTGAAACAGATCTAGAGATCCTCGCTGCGCTCGACGCCATTATGCCTTTTGCGGAAATACCAGACCCGTATTACGAAGACGGCACTCGTAGCGTCACTGGTACGATAGTCGCTAATATGGGAAGCCGGATGTCCTTCTCGGGCGAACCGCTATTGCTGGCGCCAACCCAAGACTGGCTCAATAAAATCAACAACTTTACATTTGTCGTTCATGATGAGCACGGAATTGAAGTAGCGACGGGGTCAATGTCGAATTGGTATAGGCCGTTGACGGTCGTGCGATGGTTGCGTGACCAGGTGCTTGATTCAGGAAAGAAGTTAAAACCGGGGCAAATATTGTCTCTGGGAAATATAGGCATTATTCGGCAGTTGCATGAGGGCTCGCCGAGAGGGCCAGCCTACGAAAGTAACGAGTTCATACTCAGTTATATTGGACTGAGTGACGAACCCGCTTCAGTTACGATAAAAATTGCACGGCAGTAAATCTCGTTACTGTAATCCGTGCAATAGAAAATAGGAGAGCTTACTTTAAGTAGGCTACAGCCTCCATGACCGCTACACTTTTAGGTGAACCTCCTGGCATTTGCGCTATCTCTCTATATTTTTCTTTCGCGAGGTCATGTCGCCCCGTCAAGTGAGCTGCTCTAGCAAGCCCCAACGTTGACGGTGTGCGATTGGGTATCCAGGCCAAAGATTTCTCAAACGCCGTCAGCGCCTCTTCTTTCTTGTTTGCGTCCAGTAAAATTTCCGCCAATAGTTCGAGTGCGGGTTTTAGGGGATCAGGCGGACCTGATGGAGCACCTATATCAAGCTCAATGCGTGCGGCAGTCTCGGCACTGCTAATTGCTGCTGTTGAATTTCCTTTGGCCTGGTATATCAGCGCGGCTACTTGATTCTCAAGAATTGTCAGTTTCTTAACATTGTACTCATTGCCTTCTGCTTTATCTTTCAATTTTCCGAGCCGCTTTTGCGCTGATTTTGCGGTTTTATAGTCTTTGTTTCGCGCGGCCGTCATGCCAACGGTAGCAACCCAGTTTTGATGCATTCCAGCGACTGTCGATTCCTTTTCAAGTTTTAACTTCGGTGTCAGGTTGCTCTCGAGGATATGTCTCGCCCTCATATTGAGTACGCCAGCCATCACCCTGC
Organism: Candidatus Azotimanducaceae bacterium; assembly: GCA_047629195.1. GTDB lineage: Bacteria > Pseudomonadota > Gammaproteobacteria > Pseudomonadales > Azotimanducaceae > UBA4582. The sequence goes on along the minus strand of JBLHWY010000061.1, from coordinate 19,333 downwards.
GACTACCTTTGTTCCTATAGAGTGCCTCCTGAGAGCGATCCAATTGTATGTTTGCGTTCTTGTCATCGCCAAGCATTAAGTACGCATACGCAAGCCATGAGAGAGTATGAAAGTCTTCGCCGCCTTCTTCGCTATTAAGCTCCTTAACAACTCGCATTGCTGCAGCATAAGCATCGATATTTGATTTCACGGCTCTGTCCCACATGCCCAACTGTACGAAAATATGTGAAGGCATGTGTAAGGCATGTGCCGCAGCTGGCGCTATTCCTGCAAAAGTGATTGCAGCAGGGTAGGCCAAGATGGCGTGATCAGGGTCATCGAAGGCATGGATGATAAAATGTGCTGCACCTGGGTGACGCTCATTCTCGGCGAATATCTTTAAAGCAATAGAGGCCGCTTTCGCCTGGCGACGATAGCCTTTATCTCCAGGGCGAACCTTACCAAGTAGGGATAGTGCATAAAATATCTGAGCCTCGTGGTCATCTGACCAACGTTCGCTCATACCCGCCATGAAATTAGAGTACGCAGTGTCCCTGACAAGTTTGTTGCCCTGCGTGTAGTAGAGGGCGTGGATAGCCCGAAACCAGTCTTTTTCATGTTCCAGCGTGAGCTTGGCCAATTGACCTTTTGGAGTGGGTGCAAATCGTTCGAGTACAGCCTTTGCTGTAGCCGTGTCCTGTTGGGCCCAAAGCGGGTGGTTGTAGCTCATCGCCTCACCCCAATATGCCATCGCAAAGGTTGGGTCAGCTTCTTGAGCTGCACGGAAAGCGATGCCAGCCTCTACCCATTGGAAGCTATGGAGTGCTTTGACGCCTTCGAGAAACAAAGGCTGAGCAGCAGTACTGCCCGAAGTTGGGAAACTAATGTCGCCAAATCCTGCTTTATTATGAGCCATCTCACTGGCAAAGGTTTGACTTATTGGAACGAGAATACAAATAGCGAACAGGAATCTTTTTAACAACTTAGTCATACGATCCTCCGGTGTTTTATTGACCTAGGTAGTCCATCGATAATGACATGTTTACATCAGAATAAGATAGGCCTAAACAGCGTAAGACCATTTACCTATCGATTACAACACTGACCGATGCAGGGCCTTCTGGGTCGAGTCCGATATAACTAACAGTCGCGATATTGCCTCGAAAAACGGGCCTCTTAGCAGCATCAAAATATGAATTTCGTTTTAAGGGCCTGATCGCCCCCATATTACCTAGTGAAAGTAGATCCCCTGTTCTCAGTGTCCTACCTCGTTTTAAAAGCTGATCACGTAAATGCCTGACACGGTAGAGCGGTGCATAAGCATTTTTGATGGTGCCTTCAGCTAGAATTTCACCATTTTCATTGGTCATTTGAAATCGAAAATTGTTGAGTTTTTTAATCCACTCTTTAGTTGCAGATGTCTCGATTAGATCGCCAATGATACCGTTTTTAAAATCGAAATTTGTCGCAATTCCGCCAACGCTTGAGCTGCCGCTCGCAGGTTGCAGCAAGTCAGGCATCTCAATAAATGGTCGAAAACCTGTCAGTGCAGCAAGAATTTCAAGGTCGGTTTGAGCGCCATTAATCGCACTGCTTTTTACCACAGCGGCGAAATCTGCTTCGACAAAACTCATGTTGCAACAATTAACCGAAATGTGTGCTTGGCTTTCATGAATACCTTTCGAAAACATCACGGCCGTAACAGGGCCGCTAAGTCCGTCTACAGGACCGTTATTGAATTCACCGGCAGAAAATGTTCCTACTTTATAGCCGGCAACAGATCCTTGGGTTTTTAAAAGTTCCGCCACATAAAAATCTGCAACCTGATAGGCAGCGACCTCGGACATATCATCAGCTGCGATAGGTGAAATCGGTGTTGATTCGTTGAAGTTATTAATAAAGCTCAGCGCAAGCTTTTGCTGATCCAGCGCATTGTTCAAGTCATAATGAGGTCCTTGTAAACTGCCACATCCAACTAACAATAAGAGTACGGTTGAATAAATAGATGGCTTTATCTTTTTCATTATTCCTCTTCAATTTTTGGTTGATTGGATTTAGCGAACTTGATGTGGTTACTCGCGAGCGTTAAATGCGGGGAATTACTCTCCAAGTCCGCATGTTGCATTATGGGCTAACATTTCAATTAGTTCATCCGAATCAATAATAGAGTGGTCTATTTGAAACAATGTGTATACTTTGCGTTGTAGGGTAGTCGTTTCGCCCATATAGCCGCAAGTATGCTGGGTATGGTGCTGTGAGAATACCTATTTCGCAGACCGTATGGTTTACTAAAACAAGTCAGGTTAGGTCAGGCCAGGTTCAAAATGGATCAAAAAGAAGAAATGAACGTGAGCCGTCGAGAAATGCTAAAACTGGGTGCTGTTGGTGTTAGCCTAGCCGCATTACCGAGTGTCTTGTTAGCTGGGTCTGAGCAAGAAATTACCGGCATGACTGCGGTCGAATTGTCAGCAGCGATCAAGTCACGACAAGTATCCTGTGTTGAGGTGATGAATACATTTCTTGCTCGTATCGAGCGGGTTAACCCCGATTTCAATGCGATTGTTTCACTTCGATTACCGGAAGAACTGCTTGCTGAAGCGAAAGCCTGTGATGAGGAGCTAAATGCTGGCCATTACCGTGGTTGGATGCACGGGATGCCTCATGCGGCGAAGGATCTCGTCAATGTGAAAGGTTTACTCACAACCAAGGGGTCGCCAATATTTAAAGATAATATCGCAGCAAAAGATTCGCTACATATCAATCGGATACGTAATGCTGGTGCTGTCTTCGTTGGAAAAACCAATGTGCCGGAATTTGGTCTGGGGTCGCATACCTATAACAACGTATTTGGCGCATCGCTAAACCCCTACGATGGCAAGAGCACGCCGGGTGGTAGCAGTGGTGGTGCCGCCGCTGCACTTAGGCTGAATCTTGTGCCGGTTGCGGATGGTAGTGATTTGATGGGTTCGCTCCGAAATCCTGCGGCATTTTGTAATGTGATTGGGTTCAGACCTGGACCCGGCGTCGTGCCCCTAACCAACAATTTTATGGAAGAGTTACCTTGTAATGGTCCGATGGCACGAAATGTCACGGATACGGCCATGCTGCTCTCGACAATGGCAGGTTACGACCGGCGCTATCCGAAATCCGTACCCATTGACCCAGCAACTTATGCCGCGCCACTTAAACGAGATTTTAAAGGAACCAGAATTGGTTGGCTTGGTGATTTCAACGGTTATCTCGCGACTGAACCTGGTGTGCTCGATGTCTGCACCAAAGCGTTAGGTTCATTTCGTGGTATTGGTTGTGAAGTGGATGAGGCAAACCTTGGCTATCCTATGGACAAATTGTGGCAGACTTGGCTGACATTCAGGCACTGGTTGAATAGAAGTGCAGCAGCGCCACTTTATGCAGACGACTCTAAACGTTCGCAATTGAAACCAGAAATGATCTGGGAGATCGAAAATGGTCTGAAGCTCACGGCGCTTGATATCTTCCAGGCGTCTGCGGCACGGGCACAATGGTATAGCACATTAGTGACAGCCTTTGATAAGTACGACTACCTTGTGCTTCCGACGGCACAGGTGTTTCCCTTCTCGGCAGAGACACACTGGCCAAAAGAAATTAATGGGCGGGCGATGGATACCTACCATCGTTGGATGGAGATCGTGATTATGGGTACGCTGTCCGGGTGCCCTGTGATAAATGTACCAGCAGGTTTCAGCGAAAAGGGCTTGCCAATGGGTTTGCAGATCATTGCTCCGAGACACCATGACTTTAGTGCGTTGCAGATTGCGTATGCTTATGAGCAGGCGTCACGTTGGAACCTGGGCAGTGGCCCTGTAGCTTAAATCTAACTCTAAGAGGTGTTAACGCATGATCGTTTACGGTGTAGGTATTCTTGCATTTTGTATGCTGACTGGCATGTTCGTCGGTGACCTCCTGGGTCAGATCATTGGTGTCAAAGCCAATGTCGGTGGTGTTGGTATTGCCATGTTAATGCTGATCGTATTGTCGAGTCTAACGTCAAAAAAAGTTCAACTTGGGCAGTTAACCCAGAATGGCATTACGTTCTGGTCTGCGATGTACATCCCGATTGTTATTGCAATGGCATCGAAGCAGAACGTTGCAGCAGCAGTATCTAGTGGTTGGTTAGCCGTGATTGCCGGCGTGGGTGCCGTAGTGTTGAGTTTTGCGCTGATTCCTGTCTTCACCAAGCTAGCGCAACGGAGTCAAGGTCAGAGCCCGAGTGAGAGTGAGGCTGCTGACTCATGATTATTGAGACACTGCAGGCAGTAATGATTAAGAATTCGATTATCACGGCGTTTGTATTTGTTGCGATAGTGATGTGGGGTTCGTATTGGCTGTCAGACAAGTTTACTCGGGGCCATGTGCATGGGTCCGCCATCGCCATCGCTGCGGGTCTTCTCATTGCTTATGTTGGCGGTGTCTTCACGGGGGGCAGTAAAGGGATTGCTGACATTCCTATGTTGACAGGCGTCGGTATCCTCGGCGGCGCGATGTTCCGGGATTTTGCTATTGTTGCGACGGCATTTGGTGCGGATCTAGAGTCGATTCGCAAAGCCGGTTGGATAGGCGCTATGTCTGTCATTCTTGGTGTTGTTATTTCGTTCATCGTTGGCGCAGTGGTAGCCGTGTTGTTCGGGTATACAGACGCGGTTTCAATCACAACCATCGGCGCTGGTGCAGCAACTTATATCGTTGGCCCAGTCACCGGTACGGCGCTGGGTGCAGATTCAGAAGTCATCGCCCTCAGTGTTGCTGCAGGTCTCGTGAAATCCGTGCTTGTGATGATTGGTACACCTTTTGTCGCGAAATCTATCGGGCTAGACAATCCATTGTCAGCTATGATTTATGGCGGATTGATGGGGACGACTAGCGGCGTAGCGGGTGGTCTGGCAGCTACTGACCCGAAACTGGTGCCTTATGGTGCGATGACAGCCACGTTCTATACCGGCGTGGGCTGCCTGCTGGCACCATCGTTATTATTTATGATTGTCAGATTTTTTGCTAGTTAGTTCCCGTCCATAAACACCCATTCCTAGGTGAATTTCGGAGACTATTCAGATCTGTTGTTCTAAAAACCAATAGGTTACCGGGAAGTAACAATAGAGATGTTTAGTTTATGGACAAGAGCTGGTTAGACATGCGCGAGAAGCGCCGATCTTGCGTCAGGGTCTATATCGCCAATGATTTGAGCAATGACAACCGCTTTAGGGATACGGCTTTCCTTACATTGATATGGAAAACAGAGGGTTAGTACCCTTTCACCGGGTCGGTGTTCAAAGCAGCCGGTATTTCCACATGCCCAGCTGCGTACATCCTTTTTGGGTGTTTCAGGAGGCAGTTCTAGGCCGTGAAGCTGGTACCACCTCAATCTCATTATCCGCGAGAGGTGGCCTAGTTTTCCTGCCAGCCACCGCAGTTTCTATGTAGGGCGCTAGTTCTTCCGCTTTTTTCCCTCCGTAAGCCGTGTCATGCACGTCCTCGCCTGCGGCCTTGGCTGCCCTGCGTTCTTTAAACTTTGTCCCAAAGCTGGCGGCGTCCCGGCAATACGTCGTCGGAAACAAGGGCGCCAATGGCATATTCGAAAAATCGAAATCCGTCTTCCCCGCGTCGAGAGGCTTCTTCGGGATCAAGGAAGCTGAAAGCATGGACCTCAGCCCGTTTCGGGCACCTTCACTTATGCCAAATTGGGCACGGCCATGAGAAGTAAGATCTAACCTACTCACGGACTCTGCGGTGCGTGCGGGATAGTTGTGATTAGATATGACTTACCTGATGCCGACTCCGATTTTGATAGGTTCAGTCTTGGCGGCAATCGTTGAGAGAAAAACGTCGCTGGCAGAACAATGGGAGTTTTCAAGAACAGACAAGCTTCACTGGGATTTCTAATAGATCGTAGTTCTGGGCTGATGGCGAATCGTTAATCTGAGCTGAATTTGTTTCGATGATCTAATTCAGTTAGTCTTTCAACATCAATAATGAACTTGTTGGTCTTAATGAAAAAAATAGGCATCACGATCTCAGTATTAGTCAACGTCGTCGTCCTTATCGTTGGTGTCTGGCATAAAATTCCCCCCAAAGCAGATGTTAGCAACGGGGGAGTTGGTGGCGATGTTACTCGCGGCGTTCTTGCTCGAATCGACCAGAGTCATTCGTTATCACCACAGGCTCAAATTTATGTTCAGAGCGTAATGCTTCGCTCTATAGAGGTTCGTGCGCGAATTGAATCTTTAAATCAAGCGATACAACCAGCGATTGAAGGGGAGGCAGTTTGGTTCGATCTCTATCCGATATTTCTAGCATCAGATGGTTTAATAAAAGACGTCATATAGTAATGACGAATTACAACTCCATGGTGTTGGTTATATGGCATGGCTGGATGCGATACAAGATTTAGTAGCGAGTGAGTCAGTTCATTTAAGAATTTCATAAAGTTTATAATGACTTATAGTGCAGTCAATCCGACGTAATATGTGAACGTCAAAAGAGTGGAGGGTTTGATGCTTAATCAGTTGAACGTGCTTGACCTATCTAATGAACAGGGCTTGTTTTGTGGTTATTTACTCTCACACCTTGGTGCAGAGGTCATTTCGATTGAAGCGCCCGGGGGGTCTAGCGCAAGAAGAGTGCCGCCTTTTCATGATGGTAAAAGCCTTTGGTGGGAAGCTTACGGCCGCGGTCGCGAAAGCATGGAACTGGACCTCAGTTCTCGATCGGGAATGGGACAATTAGAAAAGCTCATAGGGGATGCGGACATTCTGATCGAATCTTTTACTTCCGCTGAAATTGATTCGATTGGTCTGCAATACAATCGCCTTGCTGAAATCAATCCGGCCTTGATTGTTGTTTCGATTACTCCTTTTGGTCGGACGGGACCACGTGCAAATTGGCCAGCAACCGATTTAACAGTTTGGGCTGCGAGTGGCGCTCATAGCCTTGCTGGAGATGCTGACCGTGCCCCTGTTCGTACCAGCGTACCTCAGTCTTTTCTTCACGCAGGCAGCGATGCTGCTGGCGCTGCATTAATAGCACTGCAGGCTCGCCACAAAACAGGGTTAGGCCAACATGTCGACGTTTCTGCTCAACAATCCTGTGCCCAGGCTTGTCTTGGCGCAAATCTTTCTGTGCCAAATCATTCTGATATGCTTATTCAGCGAGAAGCGGGTGGCCTGTCTGGCGCCTTTCCGGTCAAGCTAACGTGGCGATGCGCAAATGGTTACGTCGCAATAACTCTGCTCTTTGGACCTGCATTTTCAGCGCCCAATAAGCGACTACTACAATGGGTCCATGATGAAGGTTTTTGCTCCAAAGAAGATGCAGATCTAGATTGGGGCATTGCGATTGCGGGTATGCTAATTAACGGTGAGCCTCCGCAAGCTTATTTCGAATTATGTCGGAAGATCGAAACATTTACACTGACAAAGACTAAAGAATATCTATTCGAAGAAGGTCTTTCTCGATCAGTGTTTATTGCGCCAACTTTGACTACCGAAGGTTTGTTGCAGGAAAAACACTTCCATTCGCGGGATTACTGGCAGCAGTTAATGATCTCGGGGCAATCCGTTGCGGCGCCAGGGCCCATAGCAAAATTTAGCGTAACGCCAATCAAGCGACAGGAAGCCGCGCCGTCGCTAAACAGGCATTCATTGAAAGGCGTTTCGACCGCCAACGAAGAGACAACAATTCCCGCAAGCACGACCTCATCTGACCTTCCGCTGGAGGGGCTAAAAGTGCTGGATTTCATGTGGGTGATTGCCGGGCCGCTGTTTACTCGCTCATTACGTGATTATGGTGCAACGATCATTCGAGTCGAATCGTCGAGCCGGATAGATCCGTTGCGTGCCTCGCCACCTTTTCATTCAGATGAACAATCTTTAAACCACGGCGCGCCATTTAACTCTTTCAATGCTGGTAAACGATCCGTCACCATCGACCCTTCTAACCCTGTTGGCAAAGAAGTGATCTTGGATCTGGTGCGCTGGGCGGATGTTGTCACCGAGTCTTTCTCACCCAAGGCAATGAAAGCTTGGGGACTTGACTACGAATCTCTTAAGGCTGTTAACCCTGATATTATAATGCTGTCGAGTTGCCTGATGGGCCAGACAGGCGATCGTGCCTTGATACCCGGTTATGGCAATATGGCTGCAGCAATAACCTCATTCTATGAACTGACCGGTTGGCCCGACCGCTCGCCAGCGGGCCCGTATCTCGCTTATACAGACGGTGTCGCACCCAGATTTATGCTGGCATCGCTGTTGGCAGCGCTTGAGCACAAACGCAATGTTGGCGTCGGTCAACACATAGATCTTTCTCAAGCGGAAGCAGCCATTCATATGCTAAGCCCAGCTATTCTGGATTTTGAGCTTAACGAGCATGTGTGGTCAAGACGTGGTAATCGTGATCTTCAATTTTGTCCACATGGCGTCTTTGAAACGAAAGATGATAACCGTTGGGTTGCTTTGGCTTGCCAAACCGATGACGACTGGTACGCGCTATGTGAGCTGGGTGGTCTAACAACGACACTCGATTTGTCTAAACTTAAAACGGTCGATCAACGTATCGAACGTGAAGATGAAATTGAAAATGTAATCGCAGCCTGGACAAAGACCCTGGACGAGGCCGATCTTGTAAAGAAGTTAATTGACGCAGGTATTGCTGCCTACCTTGTTCAAAATTCAGCTGATGCCGTCGCAGACCCGCAAATGCAATTCCGCGATCATTTCACCACGGTTCAACACAGCTTGATCGGCGATTATGTTATTGAAGGCGGGCGCTTCAAATTATCCTTGACGCCTGCCCAACTAACAACTGCGGGACCCGAACTGGGCGAGAGTAATGTTGACGTCCTCACTGAAACTCTTGGTTACGACATGGACAAGGTTGCTGACATTTTTGCATCCCTGGCCATGGAATAATCGTTCGGCTAGTGAGTGCCTCTGGGTTGTTGTAGGGCGCCGTGTTGCGACAAGCTTTAACTACCGAGCCCCCAGTTGGCTTCTTCACGTAAGCGCTCGAAGAAACTGTCTTCATAGGCTTGTTCCGGAGTTTCTCGGACTAATTTATCGAGGACATGGGCATCTTCACCGAGTAAAACTCTCCAGCGCTCATCGCGTACGCCTTGAATCATCATCGCTGCAGCCTCGGCGGCAGTTGTCGGTGCGTTGTCACGGAAGGCTTCCCCCTGTGCTTTAATCATTTCACGGATTTGATCGTTGGTCGCAGCGGAAAGATCCATTCCCTGACGTTTTTCGATACGTTTTCGAATCTGGTTAATTTTGTCATCGGACATATCGATTGGGTCAGCATGACCAGAGATCTTGCCAGAATTAATCGCGATTGAAGTGCCTATATGACCGGGCATCACAACAGAGACTTTGACGTGGGGTGCATTGACTCGTAAGTCAGAAACTAGCGCTTCGGTAAACCCTTTCACGGCAAATTTAGCGGCACTGTAAGCAGTGTGGGTCGAGCCTGGACCTAGCGACGCCCAGAAACCATTGACACTACTGGTATTGATCATATGGGCTTCGTCAGCAGCCACAAGATGGGGTATGAAGGCTCGGGCATTGTAGTAGACGCCATACCAACAAATATTGAAGGTGCGCTCCCACTCATCTCTATCGCCATCAACAAAGCTAACGCCTGAACCAATCCCCGCGTTGTTAAAAAGTAGATTCACGCTATTTCGGTCGTGCTGTTTTAGCACGTCATCACGAAAGCGATTAACTTCATCTTCTTTAGAGACGTCGCACTTGTGGGCAGTAATTCGAATGCCTTGCGGTGCTTCTGATTCACAGAGTCGCAATGTCTCCGCCATGTTTTCTTCGATCACATCGCAAATGGCGACGTCACAACCCTCGGCGACCAACTGTCTTGCCAGTTCACGGCCCATACCTGTGCCGCCACCTGTGATAACCGCCAACTTGCCTGCAAAGTCTTTCATGAAATACCTCGTTATGATTTTTTGGATTTCTGTTGTTAGTTTTTTCATTGGCAATAGTGCCGATTGGGCAAGAACTAGTGCTTAAAAGTGGTGGCTATGCTATTAGAATTTGACAATCAAGGGAAACCGAGATGTGTGAAATTGACCAGAAGACTGTTTTTTTTCGATAGAGCCGAGCCCTTGGTGACAGATGCTGCTAAAATTTCAGCCTTGTAAACAGGATCAACCTAATGAATATCGGAATTATCGGCGGCGGGCAATTGGCATCAATGCTGATCGAAGCGGACCGACAGCAGAATCACTCATTCTTCATTCTCGACCCCGAGCCAGAATGCCCGGCCGTGATAAGCGGTGGTATACACGTTCAGGGTAATCCTGTCACTGGAGAGGGCTTTCAAGCCCTCGCAGATCAAGTGAGTGTCATCACACTAGAACTTGAGCATGTCTCTATCGACGAACTTGCCAACCTTAGCGCCAATGGTATGGACATTTTTCCTTCGGCGGATTTGCTCGCACGTGTTACGGATAAATACCTGCAAAAAAAGTGGCTTGAGGAGTTGGGTTTGCCTACAGCAGCGTTCATTGCTTATGACGGTATGTCTCCTATTGATGAGTCACCCTTCGGGTTTCCCGTCGTACAAAAGGCTGCAAGGGGCGGTTACGACGGTCGCGGTGTTGCAGTGTTGAACTCGGTAAATGACGATCAAGGGCGCCTTCAGGTCGATGGTTATCTGGAACAATATATTGAGCGGCGCATGGAACTCTCTGTCATTGTTGTTGCGTCACGCGATGGCAATACAAGCGTCTTTGATCCGGTTGAAATGTTATTCCGGTCCAGCGGCAACATTCTCGATTATCTGATTGCACCCGCGCGGGTTGAGCCGAATATTCAGCAGCAAGCTAAAGACTTGGCACTCAAGACTATTAAAGCAATGCAGGGCATTGGTGTATTTGGCGTTGAACTGTTTTTAACCCACAACAATGAGCTACTAATCAACGAAATATCCCCGCGCACTCATAACAGCGGCCACTACACGAGAGAAGCCTGCGAGAATTCGCAGTTTGATCAACAGCTTCGTATTCTGACTGATCAGCCGTTGGCAGAATTAGAGCAGCAATCTCCAGCCGTCATGTTTAATCTGTTAGGCGAAAATAATTTTGAGGGCGACGCTCTGCTAGAAGATAATTGTGCAGGCGCGGAAAAAGAAGGTGTCTTCATTAGCCTTTATAACAAAAAGCACTGCTTCCCAGGCAGGAAAATGGGCCATGTTACAGTGTTAGGAAAAACCATCGATGAGGCGCTTGATCGAGCTGCCACCATGAAGAGCAAGATAATAGTTAGAGGAGCAAACCAAATTGAAGATTAATACCAAAGCATTAGTGGGCATCATCATGGGGAGTGATTCGGATCTGCGAATCATGCAGGACGCAGCCGACATACTTGAGAAGCTTGAGGTGCAGTATGAGATGACTATTGTCTCTGCTCATCGAACTCCCGATCGCATGTTTGAATACGCTAGAGGCGCTGAGGAAAGAGGCTTGAAAGTTATTATTGCTGGCGCTGGTGGAGCTGCTCATTTACCAGGGATGGTCGCGTCGTTATCAATTGTTCCCGTTATCGGCGTGCCAGTAGCCGCGACTAAATTGAACGGCGAGGATTCCCTGCTCTCAATTGTGCAAATGCCAAAAGGTATTCCCGTCGCCACTGTTGCTATTGATAACGCAATGAACGCCGGGATTTTATCGGCCCAGATTCTCGCGATTCAAGATGATTCACTTCGAGAACGTCTGAGGAAATACCGAGAAGATTTAACTGAGAGTGTTATGCAGAAAATAGAAAAGTTGGAGGCTTCCTGAGCCTCCATACTGTTTCTGTCTCAAACTACCAATCGCTACTTGTTACTGGGCTTCACTACCAAGTATCAATAAACGGCCGTTTCTTACCTTCTCTGGGTATTGGTTTCGGCGACGATTTGAGCCCTGCAACGATCCAGTGTCGAGAATCCATAGGGTCGATAACTTCATCGATTTCAAAGGCGGTTGCATAATTAACCGCTTTGCCGCGGTTATACATCATTGCAACGCGGGCTTGATAAGACTCCTCTCGTTCAACTGGGTCCTCAATGGCTTCAAGCTCTTTTCGATAACCCAGTTTCACTGCGCCCTCAAGCCCCATGCCGCCAAATTCTCCTGTCGGCCAGGTTACGGTAAATATAGAAGCCTTGAAGCCGCCGCCAGCCATGGCTTGTGCGCCCAGACCATAACCTTTGCGTAACACTATGGTGAAAAATGGTACGGTAATGCTGGAACCGGTGACGAACATCCTTGCAGCATGACGCACCAGCGCTGTCTTTTCGATTTCTGGACCGACCATGATGCCGGGTGTGTCACAGAGGCTTAAGATGGGAATATCAAATGCATCGCATAGTTGCAAAAATCTTGCAGCCTTGTCTGCGCCATCACTGTCTATAGCACCAGAAAGGAATTCTGGATTGTTAGCGAGAATCCCGATTGGGCGACCTTCGATTCTTGCGAACGCGGTGATCATGCCTAGGCCGAAGTGTTCCCGTAACTCTAGCACTGAGTCTGTATCGGCCAACGATTTTATTAGATCGCGGATACTGTAGATTCTGAGCCTGTTTTCCGGGATTGCGGATCGAAGTAGTCGCTGGTCTGCACACTCCCAGGTTGCCTTGGTGCCTTGGAAATACGATAGGTACTTTTTTGCTGCCTGCATGGCTTCGGCTTCATCTTTAACCGCGATGTCTACAACGCCATTGGGTACCTGAACATCCATCGGACCCACTTCATCCGGCGTGAATACACCCAGGCCGCCGCCTTCTATCATGGCCGGTCCACCCATGCCGATGTTCGAATCTTCAGTGGCAATGATCACATCACTTGCGCCCAAAAGTGCGGCGTTGCCAGCGAAGCACCTTCCCGTTGTAATACCAATTCGAGGTACTAGGCCGCTCAGATTTCCGTAGAGTTGAAATGCGAGGCAGTCTAGACCGGCTATGCCTGCGCCGTCAGTGTCTCCGGGTCTACCGCCACCACCTTCGGCGATGAGGACTACCGGTAGCCGCAGTTCTTTTGCGAGTTCGAACATGCGATCTTTTTTACGGTGATTCTGAAGGCCTTGTGTGCCTGCAAGCACCATATAGTCGTAAGACATCACAACACATTGAGTGTTAACTTCAGGTAATTGACCTGAAAAATAGTCCGCGTTAACGCTACCGATACCAGTAATCATTCCATCCCTGGCAGTATTTTTCATAAGATCATCAACACTGCGTCGACGCCGTTGAGCCGCGATAGTGAGGGAGCCATATTCGATATAGGTTCCCGGATCAACTAGGTCGTTGAGGTTTTCTTCTGCGGTTCTGTGATTGGTGCCGTGGCGTTTCGCAACTGCTGCTGGTCTTGACCGATCATAGCCATAGGAAAGCCTCTCTTTGGCTTCTGCAAGGTCTGGCCTTATATAGTCAATGTCCTGAACGGCATCAGACACTTGTTCTTTAACTGAAACATCGGCCTTTTCAATCAAGAGAATTAAGTGGTCTTCGTTAACTGCTTCATTTACATCGATGTTGAGCAGCTTAATAACACCACTAACGGGTGCGCTGATGACATGCTCCATTTTCATGGCGTCCATAATCAAGATCTGTTGACCTTGATAAACCTCATCTCCCTCAGCAACGTTTATCTCAACGATAGTGCCTTGCAAGGGTGCTTTCAGATCAGTGCAGTTAGCAGGGATATCAAAAACAGCAGCCTGATTGGTCGCTACGTTGCCGAGACGGGGTGGCTCTACAAACCTTGAAGTATGGTTGCCTGCCTTAGCGAGTTCTAAAAGATGATCATCAACATATCGGGTGTAAATGTCATTGGATTCGAATTCATCGGACGACAACAGGTTCAGCAAGAAGGGGAGGTTGGTCGCTAAACCCTCAACTCGAAACTCCGAACACGCACGGTAGGCTTTTTTTGTCGCAACTTTAAAGTTATCGGTTGATGTGTGGATTATTAGCTTCGCAAGCAGGGAGTCGTACCTTGGCGAAGTGGCGTAGCCTGAGTAACCAAAGCCGTCTATTCTAATGCCTGATCCGGCGGGTGGTTCAAAGACAGATATTGTGCCCCCCGTCGGTTTGAATGTGCCATCATTCGTCAGGGTTTCCATATTGACTCTGCATTGAATTGCATAGCCCCTTGGTAAGTCCGGTGCTTTCAATAAGCCTGCTTGTGTAATGCTTTGTCCCATCGCTATTTTCAACTGTACCTGAACCAAATCAGTAGCAGTGACTTCTTCCGTTACCGTATGCTCGACCTGAAGTCTGGGATTGGCTTCGATAAAGTAGAAGCTGCCTGGTGAATTGATGTCAACCAAGAATTCGAAGGTTGCAAGGCTTTTCAGGTCCGATCTTTGTGCCATCGATAGTGCTGCGTCGATCAGCTTTTGTCTTAGCGCGGGGGCTAGTGTTGGCGAGGGTGCAATTTCAACGATTTTTTGATGGCTACGCTGAACACTACATTCTCTATCCCACAGATGGGTAACGTTAGTCCCATCGCCGACAACCTGTATTTCAATGTGTTTAGCACGATCGATAAGTGCTTCTACATAGAGCCCATCGTTGCCGAAAGCGGATTTTGCTTCACTTTGACAGCGCTCAAATTCTGGTTTTACTGAGTCCAGGTCGTGCACCTGTCGCATGCCGCGGCCGCCGCCGCCCGCTATGGCTTTGATAAGCATTGACGGGTGATCGGAGTTGGTGGATTTCTGCAACGAAACGTAAAAATCTATCGCAGCGGAGAGCGTCGTGTTCTCGTTTGTGCCGGGTACGATTGGAACCTGGCAGTTGACCGCAAGTTGTCTTGCCGAGGACTTATCTCCAAACAAGGATAGTTGCATTGGCGTTGGGCCAACGAATGTTAAGTTGCTTTGCTCGCAGGATTTTGCGAAATCTACATTCTCGCTCAGAAATCCGTAGCCAGGATGTATTGCGTCACAGTCGTTGGCTGTTGCGGCATCGATGATCGCCTGTGCATCCAGATATGCTGCGACCCCAGTGCCAGGTAAAAGCACCTGAGAGTCTGTCTTTTTCACATGCAGTGAACCCCCATCGTCTTGAGGGTAAACAGCGACAGTTTCAATACCCAGTTCTGCCGCAGCGCGTGCAACTCGTATGGCAATTTCACCTCTATTAGCAATTAGCAGTTTCTTCATAGCTCTGAAACACTCCCTTATGTTAATTTTTGAATGACTGGAGAATATCACGAGTGCAGGACTCATAGGTCCTCTGTATCATGTACATTAGATTTCTTCTCTCAATGTCTTATCTCAATTTTTTTCAAACAGCTTTAGGAGTAAACAACATGTCAATTGCATATCTCAACGGTGAGTGGAATCCAATGAGCGAAACGAAGGTTTCAGTGCTCGACAGGGGTTTTATGTTTGGAGATGGTGTCTACGAGGTCGTTCCTGTTTATCAGAAAAAGGCATTTACCCTGAGAGAGCATTTGGCCCGCTTAGGGCGTAGTCTTGATGAGATCAAGATTGCGAATCCTCTGGATGATGCCGGCTGGGCTAGCCTTATTGAGGAGGCAATTGAGCGTAGTGATGAGTACGACGCCGTTGTTTACATTCAGGTTACACGGGGTGCATCTGAAAGCCGAGAGCATGTGTGGCCTGAGAATACGCCAGCGACAGTGTTGGTGATGGTGTATGACGCGCCATTGCTGTCAAGAAAAGAAGTGCCGCCATATAAAATGATCACGCTTGAAGACTTTCGATGGCAGAAAGGACACATTAAGAGCGTAAGCCTTATTGCTGCTGGATTGTTCAAAAATGAGGCAGTTTCACGCGGCGCTGATGATTCGATTCTAATCAGAAATGGTTTTGTGACAGAGGCAAGCTCATCGAATGTATATATTGTTAAAGATGGTGTGTTAATCACGCCACCTGCTTCAAACTCGATTTTGCATGGTATCACCCGGCACTTGATACTTAGTCTTGCACGTGGGGATGGCATGTCCGTGGAGGAGAGAGAAATCAGTGTCAGTGAACTCGATGATGCAGATGAAGTGCTCATCAGTAGTGCCGGACATGAGGTTTGGCCGGTCGGGTCAGTGAATAGCAACCCAGTTGGCAATGGTGAGGGCGGCGTTGTTTGGCAGCGATTGGATCAGTTGTTTCAGGGTTATAAAGCTGGGGTTCAGTAAGTCGTCTAAGTGCGTACAAGAGATTACTGACCCCAATTATCAACGCGTTAGTTTGTAAAGCACACGATTGGTTTCACCAGTTGCATATAATGTTCCATCGGGCAAAGCAACAATGCCATTAAAGATCATTGACGGAGGTTGTGCGGGTGAAGCCGCCGGACTGCCGGGGGAGATTGTTGCAAGTTGGTTTTTTGATCCAGCTGCTGTTGCAGCAATGACTTTTCCGTCACTGCCTTGGACAACAATAAATTCATCGCCAACAATAGTGATTCCTTCCGGATCTGTGAGTCCTTCTACTACGATTTCAGCCTTCGGCAGAAGATTATTACCGCTGCCAATTTTGTAAATGGTTCCTTCTGCGCGTGAGGTTACATACAGATCGCCGTTGGCTGTTGCCAAGCCTGTTGGCGTGTCGATCGACATTAGTTCAGTAGTACCAGATTTATCGAGCCCAATGACTCGGTTGCCGCCATGTTCCGTTGCAATGATCTTGCCAGCATACCGAACGGCGGCGACAGGGCCTGCAAGTCCTGTATGTCGCTCAACAACTTCCATTGCGGCTGGATCCCAAACTCTGATGTCGCCATCAACCCAGGAAACCAGGATAAGCTTATCTCCATCGGCAGATAGGTTTAGCGCACCGCCCATTTTACCCATGCCAAGAACATTACGTTGTACTTCAGTTTCTTTGCCCGTTTGTGGGTCAAAGAAACGGATGGCATGAAGGTCAGCAACGACCAGTTGATCATTAAATAATGTGATGCCACCTGGATGGGCAAGGCCGCCAGGTTGAAGTGTGGTTAAGCTACCGTCTGCTTCTACCCGCTTAATGAAGCCGTCAGCAAAGCTGGAAACAAACAATCGGTTGTCTTTGTCAAAGGCAAAGTTATCCAGTCCCTGTGAAAGCGTTGCGACAACGGTTCTATTTTCAGCTTCGACCTTGATGACTTCGCCGGTGCCGGTATCAAGCACATGCAGAATGCCTTTTTTATCAAACTTCACAGCAGCGGGTGTTTTGAAGCCGCTGGCTTCTAAACGCATGGTATTATCATCTACATTGAAGCTGACAACCTCGCCACGGAACCAGCGTGGTCCGTATAGGCGATTGTCTGGGCCCCAGTCCATGCCGTTAAGCCCGCAACCAGGTCCAAGATCTTCTGCAATGACTCGCGGCTCTGCGATGCCCTTAGGGTCAATTTCAAATAGTCCTGTACCAAAAAAGCATTGAGAGACAAACAGTCTGCCATCGTCGGAGAAGGTAATGGGGTTAACACCAGGGGTTAATTGTGCGGCAATGACTTTGTATCCATCAGGCGTAAAACCGGAGACTTCACCTGTCAGAATGGAAGTCCAAAAATAAGAGCCATCAGGCCCAAAGGCAATGTCGTCGGGACCCACAATGCCGTCGGCGGCCGTCATTGTCTTCAACATCTCACCAGAATCTGGATCGATAATGCTGATTGTCGAGCCAATGACTGAGACAGCATAAAGCTTGTTGTCGGTTGAAAATGCGATACCGTTAGTGCCGGCAATATTGGCACCTGTTGCAATTGTTGTCAGGATAGGATCGGAAAGCTCTTTGGACGGCGTCGCCATCTCATCTTCAGCGCCGCAACCGGCAAGGATGAGTGCGCCAAAGGTTGCAGCTGACAGATTGCTAAAAAGTGTTCTCATGAGTGTAACTCCCATAGTGCTTTAATAGTTGTCGTAACAAGCGGTTTAATAGGTGCTGAAAATATGTGTTTGTAAAGTGAGCTTTTTATGAGCGCTGCTGGTCAAGTTAGTATTCAAGCGACGAAATAAAATTATCTATAGCGGCTAACATTTTCGCTCTGGGCGTCTCTAGCAGAGCCGCATGATCGCCATCAGGCAGGCTGACCCACCATTTCTCGCTGGTCCCGATATCTTGGAAGAAGCTAGCTTGCTGTTCAGTGGGGGCCAATGGATCAAATTCAGCCTGCAATAAAAGTAGGGGTGTTGTAATCAGCGTCGGGTCTAATTCCTGCCATTGATGCAGATCTTTAAAGTCCACTCGGACCGGGTCAGCCTTGAGAGATGCCTGCACGTATGCTTCTATCGCTTCGTCGCTGATTGATCCTGGAGTGATGAAATCGCTGGCTGCATTGTGAGCTGTGTTCGATTTTGCGGGCGCGTTTTTGGGATATTCAGGGCGTTCTGAGAATACAAATCTGGTTGGGTTGTAAGGGTAGCCAAATAGCGTCACAGAAGAGACCAGGTTTGGTGCGCGCTGAACGACGAGCTGAGAAATCATTGAGCCGTATGACCAACCGAACAAGTGTGAATCCAAATTATTGCTTGATTTTATCCATTCGAGAACAGCAGTCGCATCTTTTGCTGCGCGGTCCGGTGTTAACCAGCCCGATCCATCTCTTGGGGTGCCGCCATAGCCGCGGGCGTCGAGTGCGTAGACCGTGTAGCCTTTCTCGAGTAAACCCTCCATGAAGGACAGTTTTTCACCCTGCACCTGTAAATCGAAATCTGGTACCGCGCTCCACGTTCTGCCGTGAAGTAAGAGAATTGTACCCTTTGGGTGCTCTGCTTGTTTTTCCCACAGTGCCATTGGATGCCCTTCGACGCTAACTGTATGTCGAAGTAGCTCTGCAGCAGCGGTGAATAGGCTCATAGAGCAAAGAAAAATTGCGGGTAGAATTGTGTGTGCCACAGTAAGCAGGTGCTTGGTCATGAGTGAGGGTCTAATTTCGTATTTTGAGTTCATTCGCCAATAGTGCACCAGCCTGCGTCTCTATGCCAGTGTCACTACATCGGTGGTATTGGTTGATAGTATTACCTGCTAAGACTCGATAGTTTCAAGTTAGCAAAAGAAATTGAGACAAAAGAAAATTTTGCCTAATTTGCCTGATCAATTGAATTCAGGGTTACAATACCAAAATAGAATCAGATTTAAATATGGAGGTCATCAGGTCATGAGAGAAGGCAGTTTGGAAGCGCCAACTAGGCATCCGCTAGATTGGAAGTCCGAGGATTTTTGGGACAAGTCTTCACTTGATACTGAGCTTGAGCGTGTTTTTGATATTTGTCACGGCTGCCGCCGTTGCGTGAGTCTTTGCGATTCTTTCCCCACGCTTTTTGATCTTGTTGATGAATCAGAGACGATGGAGGTTGATGGCGTTGCAAAATCTGACT
>JBLHWY010000060.1:0-34028 GCA_047629195.1 Candidatus Azotimanducaceae bacterium | reverse complement strand
CTTAAGAAGATCAAGTACCTTTCGCCTCGCTTTAACTAGACGATTTGGTTTTACATCAGTCGCGTACATTGAACGCGTCAGGTCCAGTAAAATGATCAGGGCGTCTTCTCGTTCATGAACTGGTTGAGGTGTTTTCTGCCAGACCGGCCCAGCCAACGCAACAATAGCGAGAAGCCAGGCAATAAGGGCAAGTACTAGTGGGTTTCGTGAGCTTTTTTGTTCGGAGTTGTCGATGAGGTAAGGCAGTAAGGCTGGGTCAATAGCGTTCGTCCAGTTAGACCCCATTCTCTGTCGTATCCGGAACATGACAAATAATAGTATTGCCGGAATGATTAGATAGAACCAGTCTGGCCTTAAAAAATGAAATTGTTCGATCAAATCTGATGTCATGACTGTGCCGCCACACTGCGTTCATTCTTGATTTGTCGCACCACCCATTGAAAAAAGCTTCGCATAAGTGGATGTGTTAGTGCCATGATCATAGAGCAAATAAGCGCTATGCCCAGTGGCCAGAAAAATAAAGATTTTTCAGGTCGGTAGGTCTGCTGGTCTTGTTCGATAGGCTCCAGGGTGTCGAGTACATCATAGATAGATGCGAGTTCCTGCAAGTTTCTTGCGCGTTGATAGATACCACCCGTTATATTCGCAATTTCTGTCAGCGTTTTTGTATCTAGCTCTGCCGACGGGTTGATGGTTCTGTTAAACAGCAATCCCTGCACAATGAGTTCGTCGGCACCGAATCCGATGGTATAGATTTTCACACCTTCGGTTGCAGCAATTTTTGCTGCCTGAAGTGGTGAAACCTCACCGACATTATTCTTGCCGTCGGTGAGTAATATCAGGATCCGACTATTTTCTGGTCGTGACTGTAATCGCTTGACCGCGAGTCCTATCGCATCGCCTATTGCTGTTTTGCCGCCGGCAATACCAAGCGGAGTTTCAGCTAGCAGGGTGCGTACCGTTGTTCGATCAAAGGTAAGAGGAGTCTGAAGGTACGCCTGGCTGCCGAATAAAATTAGACCAAGGCGATCTCCAACTCTGCGCTCAACAAAATCGCCCACTACCGCTTTAACAACACGTAGGCGTGTGGTCATTCCTGAGTTGACCTCCATATCTTCTGTTCCCATCGAACCGGAAATATCGACCGCTAGCATAAGGTCTCGGCCACTAGTCGGTAGTTTGACTGGGTCTCCGATCCACTCCGGCCTGAGGCTGGCCAATACTAACAGGCACCAGATAGTGATCAGCATGGATCGTCTGAAAATTGATCTTCCGGCTGTTGCTTGGTCTGTAGTCTCGAAACCTGCGGCAACTTTAAAAAAGGGTACATGCAAAGCCGATTCCTGATGGCGGGCAGGCCTGAACACAAAATAGACCACTAGCGGGAGCGGTAAAAAGGCGAGAGCCCAGAGCCATTCAAATTCAATCATAAAGATATACCTTCGCGATCGCCGTTGTGCATCTTGTCGCGTTCATTTCCGGCATGGTGACTCTCATGGTTTTGGCTAGAGGCATTCACTGCTTTATGTTTTTTGATCCAATGCTGTCCCAGCAGATGGAGTTGATCGATATTAATGCTCGGATTAGGTTCATAATTACCCTGAATTAGAACTTGACCTTCACCCATGCTGAATTCTTGCGTGCCTGATGACGTGTCCAAAAATTTGACCCAGGCCTCTCCTGTTAGGTGCGCTACCATATCTCTCGGGTAGTTGGTGAGGGCGACGCGTTTGAGCAACTCAGAATAATCCTGCAAATATTGTTTTTCTGATGTGTGATTCTGTAGCAGGGCTTCAAGAGAACGAATGCCTTCTCGCCGATATTGTTTTGAACGCCACCATCTGAATAACCAAAGAACGCAGAAGGCGATCAATAAAAATGCCACCGCTGCGAGCAGCCACCAACCAAGCGCAGGTGGCCATGGTTCCAACGCACCCGGTATGTGAATGTCTCGTAAATTCGCCAAAGGATCAGTTTGAACTGGTGGTGCCATCTGTGCTGGTAGTGAGCCCGGAGATAGTTGTCCCAGTTGGCCCGGAGGTAAAGACTGATTCGGCAGCGACTGTAAAGGTACTTGAGCCATACTATTTTCCAGATATCTCCCTTGCTGATCGTCCAATAGCCTTGATGAGCGCATCACCAATCATTTGCTCAGTTTTTAACTCTAAGAGTATTGCTTTATGTTTCAAAAACTCTGATCTCACTACTGCCAAATTTTCGTAAAATTCTTGCTGATAGGCAGCTCGGTTCTTTTTGCTTGCTGTGTTGATGCGCGCGCGTGAATTGCCATCTGTAATTGTGTAAAAATCTGGGCGTGGCAGTTCTCGTTCCAATTGGTCTGACACATGAATGCCTACGATGTCGTTGTGTCTTGCGAGCTGACCTAGATGGAGTTGCGCCTCGTCATTAAAATTAGCGAAGTCGCTGATGATAAAAATGGCACTACCATGTTTTGCAACTCTTCTGACGTTTCTGAGCGCTTCAGTTAGATAGTTGTCACGATTGCCGTCGAACTCTTTTCCCAATCGCTTGTTAAAATCATTAACTTCATTGAGCAATCGCAGTACCGAATGTTTGTTCCGTCTGGGGCGAACCTCGCGGTGTAAGGTTTCTGAAAATACGATTCCACCTACACGATCGCCTCGGTCGAGTGCAGTCCAGCCGATAACAGCTGCTGCTTCCGCGGCTACAACAGATTTAAAAACAATTTTCGAACCAAAGAACATTGAATGAGATTGGTCAACAAGGATGAGGACAGGGCGTTCTTTTTCTTCCTGAAATAACTTGGTATGAGGTATTTGGGTCCTTGCTGTAACTCGCCAATCTATCGTTCGGATGTCATCCCCAGGTTGATAAGCCCTCACCTCAGCAAAGTCTATACCACGTCCTCTGAATTTGGAGGTAAGCAATCCTGACATTGGGTTGAGCGCACGATTTGATGTGGGTAGCTCAAGTTCTTTCGAAGCGTGTCGAAGTCGAATAAGTTCTCGAATATCAGTATAGGCGCCGCCCCTTATGTGCATGCGATCTGTCTTTGAAGATGCGGGGCGTGTTTGTGACTGTGGTGATTTAGGCATGTAGGTGTAAAACTCAATTACGCAGCCGCGACCCGCTGGATCAGGGTATCAATGACGTGGTCGGAATCTATGCCCGTTGCTTCTGCCTCAAAACTGACAATGAGTCTGTGACGGAAGACGTCGTGTACTACAGCCTGAACATCATCCGGGCTGACAAAATCTTTGCCGAGCAGGTATGCATTTGCTCTCGCACAGAGATCCAATGCAATTGTCCCTCTCGGTGATGCGCCATATTCCAGCCAATTGGCAAGATCATCGCCAAAAGCAGCTGGGTTTCTGGTGGCCATAGTGAGTTGAACGATGTAGTCCTCCACTACCGGCGCCATATGCATGTTCAGCAATTCTTGGCGTGCTCCAAATATTGTCGTCTGATCTAGAACCGCAGGTGGACCAGCAGGTTCACGTTTTGTTGATATCATTTCATTACGAACGAGCTGGAGAATATCGCGCTCTGATTCTGCATCAGGGTAGCCAACTTTAACGTGCATCAAAAAGCGGTCAAGCTGTGCTTCCGGCAAAGGATAAGTGCCTTCCTGCTCGATCGGATTTTGAGTTGCCATGACGAGAAATAGGTCGGGCAACTGAAAGGTTTGGCGACCGAAACTCACCTGGCGCTCCGCCATGGCTTCGAGCAACGCTGACTGGACTTTAGCTGGTGCACGATTGATTTCATCTGCCAATATCAGGTTATGAAAAATTGGACCTTGTTGAAATTCAAATGTTCCTTCTTGTGCCCTGTAGATTTCGGTTCCTGTGATATCTGATGGCAGTAAATCCGGTGTGAATTGAATGCGATGGAAATCTCCCTCAAGACCTTGTCCAAGCGTTTTGATCGCTTTGGTTTTTGCCAGCCCCGGTGCCCCCTCAACAAGTAGGTGCCCGTCAGCGAGAAGGGCCGTCAATATTCGATTGACCAGACGCTCTTGGCCAACAATTTGGCTACGGAGCCATTTTTCGAGTTCAATAATTGGTTCGCGATGTTGCATAGTTCGCTATTTATAATCCTGTTGAATTTTTTGTTTATTCACACTTGGGAAGCGTGCATACCTATAGACCCTGAAACGGAGAAAGTGTTCAACTTGCTGATCTGAAATAAATCCGCTGGGATAACACGGGAGATAGGCTAAACTTTTCTAATGATATTTGCCAGCCGATATACATAGTTTGCAAACGGCTAGTCCGTACAATACGTTTACCCGTTATCTCACGATCATTCTAGCGTGAGAGTGATAGCTGGACATTTGAATATATTATGCACATTTGTGGTGTGATCTATCAGCATTGAAATGTCTGGTTTGGGTGTTTCTCGAACGCTGGTTCAGGGAGTTAGTAACAATTAGTAACAGGGAAGTAGGAAAATGACTGCAATCAAGGTGGATAGTAAAGAGGGATTTTATAGTTCATTAGAACGTCGATTGAGGAAAAAAAATCGGCTCTCCGCGGAAGCTCTGAAATTTTCTCGTCTTTTTTATGCTCAGATTACGCTCGCAGAGCTTAGTGCCAGATCTTGGGAGGAAATCCTCGATACAGTGCTCTCTAGCTGGCAATTTTTTTCTGAATTTGATGGTACCCACGCGCAGGTTAGGGTTTTTTCGTCCTCCGCCCAGAAATCTGGCGCCACTTCTCCGTTGGGAAATCAACAATCTGTTATCGAGGTGGCTTCGCAAAACACCCCCTTCCTGTTAGATTCTATTCGCCTTGAATTGAGTCGAAGATCCTTAGTGCTATCTGAGGTTCAACAGTGCTTGTTATCTGGTCTAAGGTCAGGCCGTAAGACGCGGATTGTGGAAGATCAGGAGGCGAGTGAGACATTGATCCACCTGAAAATTGACGAGGTGGAGAATCCGTTGGAAGTAGAGGGCGCAATTCTTCGAGTGCTTGAATTGGTCCGGCAGGTTAATGAGGATTTCGCCCCGATGCGCCAGCAGCTGCTGTTGTGGAGTGATGATATAGGTGCAGGTGCTGAGAAAAGTTCTGAAGAATTTCAGTTTCTTAGCTGGCTCCATGCCAATAATTTTACATTTCTGGGGTACGAAGAATTCACAATAAGCCGTCGCACAGGGAAACCGCAGAATGTATCCAGGGCCGCCTTAGGATTGTGTAAAGAGGGAATGGCGGTCAATGGCGAATCTCTTGTAGGGCTAGATCAAATTGGTGGCGGTGTTTACATATCAAAATTACCAATTAGAAGCCAGGTACATAGACCGGCGTACTATGACGCGATAACGCTTGCTAGGCCGAAAGATAAAACCGGCACGCAGCGAATAGGCCGCTTTGTTGGCTTGTTTACCTCTAGCGTTTATAGCCAGAACCCGATGGAAATACCGCTGATTAGGAAAAAGGTTGATTCTGTATTCGAGACGAGTGAATTCCCATCATCTAGTCACAAGGGCCGTGAGATCAGTCACATTATTGAAAGTCTACCTCGTGACGAGTTGTTTCACGCTAGTTCAGATGAGCTGACAGAGACGGTACTAGAAATTCAGGCGCTTCAGGAACGAAGAGTTGTGCGTCTCTTGACCCGAGCTACAGATAGCTTTGTGACATGTCTAGTCTATTTACCAAAAGATGCATACGATACTGAGCAGCGAATCAAAATCCAGCAGCTTCTTAGTGAAACCTACGGCGCTGTGCAGTCAGAATTCACGACATTCTTTTCAGAATCCGCTCTTACCCGCACCTATTTCGTTTTACAAGTGAGTGATGGTGTTCAGGACAATGCTGCTCGCAGTGAAATTGACACCAGCGCACTAGAATCCAGATTAGCAGAGCTCACCCATTCATGGGAGGACATCCTTAGTGGGTTGTTACAGGTAAACCACGGCACGATCGAGGGCGCGAGGTTGTTTGGTCAATTTGGTAGCCATTTTCCACCCGGTTATCAGGACTACTTTCCACCAGCGGATGCTTGCTCGGACATCAGGTTTCTCGCCGAATTGTCACGAGACAATCCCTTGGTGTTAGATTTGTATCAGGCCGAGATTGACGGTACTTCATATGAAAAATTTAAGCTGTTTCATTGGGAAAGTGCACTACCCCTGTCCGATGTAATTCCGATTCTGGAAAATCTGGGAGCGCGGACCGTCGCCGCATATCCTTACAAATTGAAGATAGGCGCTGACAGGGTATGGATTCATGATTTTGAGCTTCAGTTTGTGCAGTCTCCGGCGGTTGATCTAGCTAAAGTGAAGGAGATCTTTCAGGAAGCCTTTCAAGAGATCTGGCGCCAGGGTAAGGAGAATGATTCCTTCAATCGCCTAATTCCAACCGCAACGATGCACTACAGGCAAGTCAAAGTGATCCGAGCCTACTCACGTTATTTCGGGCAGATCCAGAGTAGCTATAGTCAACAATATATCGCCGAGTGCTTGACTAAGTACTGCACAATAACTCGCTTGCTTTTTACCCTGTTTGAAATTCGATTCGACCCGGCGAGTAAGCGTGGAGTCTTCCTTGAACAAAGTGAGCTTGTTAAGAATGAGATTCTTGCGCTGATTGATGATGTAGAGAATCTCGCCGATGATCGAATCCTTAGAAAATTCATTGAACTCATAGAGGCAACCGTTAGGTCGAATTATTACCAGCGTCGGGAAGACGGGAGTTACAGTGATTGTTTGGCATTCAAATTTCAGCCTACGAAAATTTCTGAGATGCCGAAGCCTGTGCCTGAATTTGAGATATTTATATATTCTGCTCGCGTTGAAGGCGTACATTTAAGAGGGGGCAAGGTCGCGCGCGGCGGCTTGAGATGGTCTGATCGTTCGGAAGATTATAGAACCGAAGTGTTGGGGCTGGTAAAGGCGCAGCAGGTAAAAAACTCAGTCATAGTGCCTGTAGGAGCAAAGGGTGGTTTCCTAACGAAACAGATTCCTGTAAATGCTTCACGAGATCAAGTGATGGAGGAAGGTAAAGCCTGTTATAGAATATTCATTCAAGGTCTATTGGATTTAACGGATAATCTCAGTCAAGGAAAGGTGATCCCTCCTAGGGATGTTGTCCGCCACGACGGTGATGATTCTTATCTGGTTGTCGCGGCAGACAAGGGCACCGCAACTTTTTCTGACATCGCTAATGAAATATCTGAAGCAAATGATTTTTGGCTAGGCGATGCTTTCGCCTCGGGTGGTTCTGTTGGTTACGATCATAAAGCGATGGGTATTACGGCGAGGGGAGCTTGGAAATCCGTACAACAGCATTTTCGTGATTGGAGTGTAAACATACAGACGACAGATTTTACTGTTGTTGGTATTGGTGATATGTCCGGTGATGTGTTTGGTAATGGCATGCTCTTATCTGAAAAAATTCGCTTAGTTGCGGCGTTCAATCACCTCCATATATTTATTGACCCAGAACCTGATTCTGCGAAAAGCTACCACGAGCGTAAACGTTTGTTCAATCTCGACCGCTCTAACTGGTCAGACTATAACTCAGCGCTAATTTCAAAAGGGGGGGGAGTGTTTAGCCGTAAAGCTAAATCGATACCCGTTTCCAAAGCAATGCGCACACGATTCGATTTACAGGAATCCTCGGTGACGCCGAATAATTTAATTGTTGCGGTTTTGAAAACAGAAGTTGATTTGTTATGGAACGGAGGGATTGGTACTTATGTCAAGAGTAAAGCTGAATCTCACCTTGATGTTGGGGATAAAGCGACTGACGCGATAAGGGTGAATGGAGCAGATCTGCGCTGTAAGGTTGTAGGCGAAGGAGGAAATCTCGGACTCACACAACTTGCAAGGGTAGAGTTCAGCCTGAATGGTGGTGCCTGTTTTACCGATTTCATCGATAATGCGGGAGGCGTGAATTGCTCCGATGCTGAGGTAAACATCAAGATTCTGCTGAATCAGGTGCAAGAGCAGGGCCGTTTGACGGCGAAAGCACGTAGAAAGACCCTTAGCCAAATGACGGAACAGGTTGCTGAACTAGTGCTTGATAACAACTATATGCAGGCTCGATCGATCAATTTGATGCTCAGCCAAGCACAAAAAAGAAGTGCTGAATATCTGCGCATCATTTCCATGCTTGAAAATAAAGGTGGGCTTGATCGCCAACTAGAGTTTTTGCCTTCAGATGATGAATTGGCAGAACGTCGAGCGAAAAATCAGTATCTAACGGCGCCAGAACTTTCCGTGCTGACTAGCTATGTTAAAAGCGGTTTAAAAGCAGAATTGGCAACTTCGGAGCTACTGGATGACCCTTACCTTGAAAAAGAAATGGGTGTTGCGTTCCCAGCTACGCTGGTAAAGAAGTATAAAGTAGAGCTAGGAGAGCATCGATTACGAAGGGATTTGATCGCTACGCAGATTTCGAACGGCATTGTCAATCATATGGGAATGAGTTTTGTTGCCAGAATGGTAGAGTCGACCGGGGTAGATAGCGCTCACGTGGCGAAAGCTTACGCCGGTGCCAGGGATGTATTTCAGCTAGAGCAGCGCTGGGATGAGATATGTGAGCACGATTACCATGTTAGCCCTGAATTACAGAAAACGATGATGTTGGATTTGAACCGCCTAATACGCCGAGTGACACGCTGGTTGCTTAGGAATCGTCGGCGAGCTCTGGATCTGGCCGTAGAAGTACCTGTTTTCTCTGAAGGGCTGCAATTATTGTTTGCTAATTGGCAAACGTTATTGCAGGGAGCAACATTGGAGAAGTGGCGAACTGATAAAGAAGATTTAGTAGAGGCCGGTATCAGCGATAATCTGGCAGGTTTTGGTGCTGCCGCCCATCACCTTTATGCTGTGATGGGAATAGTTGAGGTCTCCAATCGTACCGGTGAGAGTATCGTTCGAGTGGCGGAGGTATACTTTGCTCTAGGGGAACGATTACAGCTACACTGGTTTAGTCGTCAGATGCATGAATATCAGGCCGGCACGCACTGGCAGGCATTGGCACGTGAGTCTTTGCAGGATGATTTGAACTGGCAGCAATTAGCTATTGCAGGTGCTGTGCTTGCGGAAGGCGAGCCGAATCAGTGCACAAGTGATTTGATTGATACTTGGTTTGTTTCCCATCAGTTAATGGTTGATCGATGGATGAGCTTACAAACCGAAATAGCATCGACTCAAAACCAGGACCCAGCAGTCTTTACTGTAGCCATTCGAGAATTGTTAGATCTTGCTCAATCCAGTGATGTTGTATTTCATAGATTCTAAACAGCATCGATTCAAATATGTGTCGACAAGCTCTGAATTAAGTAGAATACAGCCTTGTAAAAAAGCTCTAGTGAATAATGCCCCGTGAACAAAATAATCGTCGATATTGAGATTTCCCGAGAAAAATATCTGACCCTATACAAGGGTTATATCAAGCATGTGAAAGCAGTTGCGAGAAACGGCCAAACAATTCGTTTTCCGGCTAATTTGTTGCAACCTTTTGTCACACACGAAGGTATTCGTGGTACCTTCTGCATTTTTTTTGACGTCGAGCACAAGTTTAAATCGATTGAAAGAGTTTGAAGCAATAGTCGAGGAGCACTATATGAACTACGAAACCATCAGAAACCTTCTGTTTATGTTGCCTGCGGAAGCTTCTCATCATGTTTCGTTGCAATCTATTGGTTTGATGGAACAGCTTAAGCTCACATCTCTTGTGGCAAGAGATGTACCGGATGATCCGGTTGAGGTGATGGGGATACGTTTTCCGAATCGGGTTGGACTGGCTGCAGGGCTTGATAAAGACGCTGCTTGTATTGATGGTCTGGCGGCATTGGGATTCGGATTCCTCGAAGTTGGCACAGTCACACCAAAGCCTCAGGCAGGCAATCCAAAGCCCAGGCTATTTCGTCTCAAAAATAAACAAGCTCTCATTAACCGAATGGGTTTTAACAATCTCGGTGTTGACCCAATGTGCAAGCGGGTACGAAGAGCAAAATTTAACGGTGTGTTGGGAATCAATATAGGCAAGAACACTGCTACCTCAGTGGACGATGCCTTACTAGATTATGTTTTTTGCTTAAAAAAAGTTTATAAACAAGCAAGCTATATAGCACTGAATATTTCATCGCCAAATTCGCCTGGCCTACGAGATCTGCAGAAGAAATCGGAATTGGCTATTCTGCTTGATGGTTTGAAAAATGAACATCAGCTGCTAGCTCAAAAATATAGTAAGCATGTTCCTCTGGTTGTAAAAATTGCACCGGATATGGATGATGAAAAAGTCGTGAGTCTAGCCCAACAGTTACTTAACTTTGAGTTGGATGGTGTTATTGTCAGTAATACAACTGTCTCACGTAGCGCGGTTGTTGGTGAAGAATGCAGTAGCCAGTCAGGCGGCTTGAGTGGGGTGCCCTTATTTAATCAATCGAATCATGTCTTGTCTTTGGTTGCGAATGAAGTGAAGGGTAAGATGGCAATAATTGGTGTTGGGGGAATTGCGAGTGGTAGTGATGCCGCAGAGAAGATCAGGTTAGGAGCAGACCTTGTACAAATATACACAGGCTTTATTTACCGAGGACCGGACCTTATTTCCGAGTGTGTCAGTTCGATGAAATCGTAAAAAGTATTGAAATACAGGTTCTTGTTCAATGTGAATTGCCCAGAGCTTCTGGCTAGAAGCTCTGGGTTACAAACCCTAGATAGTTTGATTTGTCTCACTGTTAGTTAAACACTAATGTCGGATTTCTTGCGGTTGCCTAGCAACCCCAGCTACTCCGGTAAATCCGTCCCAGTTGTCTTCTCTACCGGTTCTCCAGCCGCTTATCCATGTTTGTCTGGTTTCGCCTTCTTGAAATGGACATAATTCTTTTGATTTGCCATGGCACCCAACTTGATATCCTCTTGTGAATGCGCGTTGGTTCCTATCTCGTTTCTGTCTTCTCATTAAATACTCCGCTTAGAAATACTGATTTTGAAAATAGTTCGAATTTTAGGTGGCTCTTAGTCGCTCCTGATATTGTGACTAATGTTGTACTAGTTGTTGCAGTGAAAGTTGTAGTAATTGTTGTGACTACTGTCGTAGGCAGGGTTTAGGCAAAGGTGTAGTTAAAGGGGTGGCTGGCCGTTGTAGCCACAGTTGGATTTGACATCAGATCCAACCAGTTTCGCAGATCATTGCTGCTTGGGGTATTTATAACGCCTTGCTGGCGAGATGTCGAACAACAAATAAGCATAATATGAGCTGTTAATATTGTTCGAGGTTATAAGGGTTTATCCTTTGTCGGCATAGAAATAGTTTGTACAAATCTGGGCCTCTTTAGGAGTCATTATGCGCACCATATTAGAGCGCACGCACCGTTAGTGCCCAACGATTCTATGAATGATGGACTATGGTTGAGGGGGGCTGAATGAATCGGTACACTTCTGCACCTTCAAGGAGCAACTTGTTTGATGAGTCAGTTCCGCTTGTAATAATTCTAGAACCTTTGGGGAAGATATGAATTTCTTGACAGTGAAGATCCTTGCGGGTGGTTCCTTGTTGCTTGCCGCTCAGACTGCTGCCGCAGCTGAAACACTGAATACTGGCAATACCGCTTGGATTCTGACGGCAACAGCGCTTGTGTTGTTTATGACAATACCGGGCTTGTCCTTGTTTTATGGTGGTCTGGTAAGAGTTAAGAACGTGTTGAGTGTGTTGATGCAATGTTTTGCTATCACCTGTTTGGTTTCAGTACTCTGGCTTCTTGGGGTCTACTCGATGGCGTTCTCTGAGGGGAATGCCTTTATCGGCGGAACGGACAACATGTTCTTCGCAATGGTGACTGAAGACTCGATGTCTGGTGATATTCCCGAGAGCGTGTTTGCAATGTTCCAATTGACGTTCGCGATTATTACTCCAGCACTTATTGTTGGTGCCTTTGCTGAAAGAATGAAGTTTTCGTCAATGATGTTGTTTTCAGCAATTTGGATGGTTGTTGTCTATGGCCCTGTAGCGCATTGGGTCTGGGGTGGTGGTTGGCTCGGGGAGATGGGCTTGCTAGATTTCGCTGGAGGCACGGTTGTTCACGTCACCGCGGGTGCTGCCGCGCTCGTTTGTGCACTAGTAATGGGGCCGAGAAAAGGCTTTCCAACGACTGCAATGCCTCCTCACAATCTCACAATGGCAATGACTGGCGCAGGCATGCTTTGGGTGGGTTGGTTCGGCTTTAATGCCGGAAGTGCGCTGGCAGCTAATGGGGATGCAGGTATGGCGATGTTGGTCACTCATATGTCCGCTTCCGCTGGCGCCCTAACTTGGATGGTTTGTGAATGGCTGAAATTTGGCAAGCCTAGTGCTCTAGGTGCGGTAACTGGCATGGTCGCAGGTCTCGGCACAATCACTCCGGCATCAGGTTTTGTTGGTCCTATGGGAGGTCTCGTCATCGGCATTATGGGTGGAATACTGTGCTTCCATATGACTAACCTTTTGAAACAAAAGTTGCGAATCGACGATTCCCTCGACGTTTTTCCTGTCCATGGCGTGGGCGGTGCGCTAGGGACGATTCTTGCCGGTATTTTTGCAAGTTCAAGTCTGGGTGTTTTCAGTGGCCAGGGCTACGCCGAGGGAATGGATATGACCTCGCAGTTAGGTGTTCAATTTACCGGTGTTCTGGCTACGTTCTTTTACACCGCTATAGTCACTTTTATCATCCTGAAGCTAGTTGACCGCTTACTTGGTTTGAGAGTAGACAGCGACGAAGAGACAGAAGGCCTAGACATCAATCAACACAATGAACGTGGTTATGACTTATAGGCCCGCAGTTACTATCGTCTTGCTGCTGCTCGCTCCACCAGGTAGCTGACAAGCTTAGGGAAGTCGAGCCCGTAACCCCGGGCTCCATCTGGATACAGGCTTGTTGGAGTCATTCCGGGCAGCGTATTAACTTCGAGTAATAATTCGGTGTTGTTGTCCGGGACAATAAAGTCTGCTCTTGAAATATCACGGCATCCTAGAGACCTATGCGCTGCAATCGCGATTTCCTGAAGGCGGTTTGATTGGTCGTCCGTTAGCTCAGCGGGCATAACGTGTTCGCTTAAGCCAGCTGTATAACGATGTTCAAAATCATACCAGCTGTCCTTTGAAGTTGTCGTGATCTCAATCACAGGGAAAGCCCGTGTACCGATTTCTGTATCGATAACGCCAACTGTAATCTCCTTCCCATCAACTCGCCGCTCAACGAGCAGTCTAGGATCAAGTTGAAAAGCATTCTCTAGTCCTTCATGCATCTCGTCCACATTTGAAACGCGCATGACACCGAGCGCGCTGCCTTGTCGGGCAGGTTTAATGACGACATAGCTACCGAGTGCTTGCTGGATAGCGTGAACAGATTCGGCGATGGATTTATCTCGAGTTACCGTTATTTGATCTATGACGGGTAAGCCTGCGGCTCTGAATATATGTTTCGCAATAATTTTGTCCATAGCGACTGCGCTCGAATGAACGTCACTACCAACGTAGGAATAACCCAGTATTTCGAGAAACCCTTGCAACGTGCCGTCCTCTCCTGGCGGTCCATGCAGAACAGGAAAGACTAGGTCTGGATTGAAGGTTTGCAGCTTATTGGCAAGGTGTGTGTCGAGTTCCATTTCGAGAATATGCTGATAATTTACCGACAGTGCTTCTAACACCCCTTTTGCCGAAACCCTGGAAACCGACGCTTCGGCAGAAGTGCCGCCGCTGATGATTGCTATTCGAAGATTTGAATTCATATGAGGTACTGTACCTTTCGTGTAAACCTGTTCGTAGCAGGATTTTTTTATTTAAGCAGTGGTCTAATTTTGATTGATCGTAAACAGGCGGATATTAAAGCCAAATTGAGGCTATCAGAAGGGCAAAAAAGGGAGAACCAAGTGAAAGGGTGCTATTTTACTGCTAATCGTAAAACGATGTCGCGGGATCATATTGACATCCACTAAACTGGCCTCGAAGTTAGCCTGTCGACGTCAGGTTCGCGACATTGCATTTTAAAGTATTGACCTTATAGTTAAGTATAAGGTTTATGATAATTTATTTACGGTATCTGGAGTTGCAAAGTGGGCTATTTAAGAATCGGAGAGCTGGCAAAAAAAACTGGCACTAGCACCGAAACCTTGAGGTTCTATGAAAATAAGGATTTGATTGAGGCGCCGAGGAGAAGTGACAATGGGTATCGGCTCTATACGAAAGCGGACGTCGCGAGGGTTGATTTTATCGTTAAATCGAAGAGCCTTGGTTTTTCCCTAAAAGAAATAGAGGAACTGCTCTCTTTAAGAGTGGAACGTGAGTCTGCTACCTGTGGCGAAGTTAAAAAGTTAGCGGAAGCGAAATTGATGACGATAGAAGAGAAACTCTTAGAGTTAACTCAGATGAAAATCGCGCTCCAAAAGATCACCGACGCGTGTTGCGGGGGCGACACGTCTGCGGTTGAATGCACTATTCTGAATTCTCTTGATGAAGCGGATTCTTGAAGAGAAAAAGTGAAAGGAGACGTCGTAAACGATCAAAGCTGTGAACTTAGTTCGTCAATTTCTATGTTCCAGTTTTCTTGGCTCAAGAGTTTTTGAAATTTTGGTTTGCGAGCAAGATCGTCTTCGAGCAATTTCTCCAGCTCGATAATTCTTTGTAGTATCTTGTCTTCGCTGTCGACGTTATTGATAGTCTCGTTGAGCTGGTCAGAGTTGTTCTCATTTTCAATGTTTAGTTTGCTGCCGCTGCGTTGCCGATAAAAATCTGTAGGATCATTAATTTCAGTCAATACGCCGTTCTCTATCAGGACAAACCTGTCCGCTATATTGTCCACGAATCGTCGGTCATGAGAGGTGATTAGCAAGGTCGCGTTATGTTCTAGCAATTGTTTTTCGAGTTGCTCTTTCCCTTGTATATCAATGTGGTTAGTTGGTTCGTCTAGAATTAGAAAATTTGGCTGGTTTAGTTTAATAATTAGAAACATGAGTCGCGCTTTTTCTCCGCCACTCAGCATCTTGACTTGCTTGTCCATGTCGAGATAAGGGAAGCCCGCCTTTATCAGAGCAGTTTTATACTCACCTTCTGTTCTGTTGCAACAATGACGCAGAGCTTCCACAAGGTTCCATTGCTGGTCGAGTATTTCGAGCTCCTGGTCGTAATAACCGAGATCGCATTGCGGATTAAATTTAATCGAATCACTTTCGGGGTTCGTCTCGAAAGTGCTGGTGATCAATTTGATTAGTGTGGTTTTGCCCACGCCGTTGTGTCCAAGCAGAGCGATCCTGTCGCCCGGACGGATGAAGAAGTCTTCAACAAAAAATAGCGCATTTGGATGAGGTCCTGGGCTATTGATAGGCTTGTTTTCGATTTGGAGCATGCGGTTAGCATGGGATAGGGTAACATCGAGTGTCAGGTTAAGGGACGACCCTTTGCTGACAAATGTTTTGGATTCTTCGAGCTTATCAATCCGTTTCTCCATCGTCTTTGCTTTACGTGCAAGTTTTTCGTTATCGTAGACCTTGCCCCATTCCGCTAGTCGTTTAGCACTGGCTTTCAGGCTTTTTATGCTTTTTTCTTCTTCTTTTAATCGGGCTGCGGCAGCGTCGTCTCGTTGGTCTAGTTTTTCTTTTGCTGCCGTGTAGGGGAGGGAAAAGCTATAACTTCGTTGATCACGAAGGAATATTGTTCTGTTTGTTACGGCATCCAGAAAATGGCGGTCATGGGAGATGAGCAGGAAACCGAGCTTGAGATTACACAACAGATTTTCAAACTGAACTAGTGTTGCTAAGTCTAAATGGTTAGTGGGCTCATCAAAAAGTATCAGATTGGGTTCATTGATGAGCGCGCGCGCAAACATTAATCTGTTTTGTTGGCCTCCGCTCAGGTTATCAACTTTGTAGCCATATTCTCCCTCTGCAAACCCCAGTTCTTGTAAGAGCTTGGGAAGTTTATATTCGGAGTATGCTCGCTCCTCAGGTGGTAGTTTCTGACCCAATGCTTCGAGCAACGTTAGGTTAAGCAGGCTGTTGTCGATGAATTGCTCGACAGTCTCCAGTTTGAGCGCAGTATTGAATGAGAGATCACCCTCGTCAGGTAGATGCTGCCTGTTAAGAATAGAAAGTAAAGTGGATTTCCCGGAGCCATTATGTCCGACTAATCCAATTCGGTCTTTGGAGTTGACCGTGATGTCTAAATTTTCGAATAGCTGTTTGGTACCCAAGGCATGCGAGATCCTGTGGCCTTGAATCAAGGTGGTCATTTAATGTCTGCTCGTTCTTTCGGTTTTCACTGGGGAATGTTAACAGTTTCAGGGGTATGAATGACAAGGACCCGATTTTGAACCCTTCGTTGCAGGCTCTTTTATTCTAAGCTCTATTCCAAGAAGTGGCCTAACGCGATCGCATCAAAAGGCCAGCCTAGCTCTAAGTTGCTTGAAACCAATTTCAGTACAGGAATGCGTATGCCGTACGCTTCTATCAAATCTTCGGAATCGCTGATTTCTACAAGTACGATTTCAATGTTCGCGTCAGTGGCTTGTTGATACTGGACGAGTAACGAATGTGCGTCCTCGCACAGATGACAACCCAGCGTTGTGTACAAGTGAATTAACATAAGCGGAAGAAAGCCTCTGCATTTTTGGTGGTCTGATTAGCGACTTCTGCTTCCGATTGATGTGTGGCTTTGGCGACAGTTTCGCAGACATAGCTCAGAAAAGCGGGTTCGTTTCGGCGTGACTTAGGCCGAGGCCGAATAGTTCTCGGCAGCAGATACGGGGAATCGGTTTCGATCATGAGTCGATTTGCAGGGATGTCACCGACTAGCCCTAACAAGTGTTCGCCTCGGCGTTCATCACAGATCCAACCGGTTATGCCAATGTGACAATCGAGATCAAGGTAGTGGTGCAATGCGGTTTTAGCCCCCGTGAAACAATGGACAACAACCTCAGTGAGATCATCGCGATAGGCACTTAATATATCCGCGAATACTGGATAAGCATCACGTTCGTGTAAGAACATTGGCAGTTCGTGTTCGATCGCAAGGGCAATGTGAGCCTCGAATGAAGCGACTTGGCTGTCGCGGGGTGATAAGTCACGGAAAAAATCTAGCCCAGTTTCTCCCACAGCTTTGACTTCATCATTTTTGAGCAACAACCCGAGATTCTCTAATACAGCTACGGTCGTTTCTTCGGCATGGTGCGGGTGTATGCCGGCAGTTGAAAAAAGCCGCTCTGGGTGTGTCTGCGCTAGTCTAAGGGCATGCTGGCTGCTCTCTAGAGATGATCCGGTGACCATCATTTTGTTAACACCAGCAGTTGAGGCTCGATCAAGCACCAAATCGAAGTCGCGCTCAAAATCGTCGTGGGTTAAATTTGCACCGATATCAACAAACATGAACCTGGTCATCCTGCATTGAGAAAACGCAATGATATCAAGATTTAATCAGTGATTGTCTGTTCCTGCCAAGCGATTGCCTGCTGGTAGTAGTCATTGAATTTGCTGGGTGTTATCCCGTGGTTCGCTAGGAAGTCCCAGTTGATTTTGTTCCAGTCTGCTGATTCCTGTTGCAGGACCGATTGCAGCACAATGCCGGAGTCTCCCTTATGGTGAAGCAGGGCGTCGCATAGATCCTCATGTAGCGGCAGGCTCTCGAGAATGGATTCGAGCGTCTGATCAAAATAAGCATCCAGCGTGGATAGTAATCCGGCCGAGAAAAATCGAGAGGGATAGTCTGGATCGATGTTCTTGCCAATCAATTCGCACATTTTAGCCCGGATCATTGTCTGGTTTTTTAATGCACTGGGTTTGTCGTTAAGGTTCGAAAGTAAAAGTAACCCCGCCAGGCTGCGTATTTGTTCGATACCGAGATATGAGATGGCGCGACTAATGGAATCTAGTTTGGCTAACCTTAAGTAAGCTGCGGAATTTACCAGCTTTAGTATCTTGAAACTCAAGATTGGATCTCGACTGATGAGCAAGTCCAGATCTGAGAATTTAATTGAGGGGTCTTGTAGCTTGCCAATGAGTTCCATCACAACAAGCTTCGCGGGTGGGACCTGTTTTCCGCTAATGATCTGTGGTTTACATAAGAAGTAACCCTGAAATAGCTCAAAGCCAAGTGAGGCACAAAGCTCGTACTCCTCGTGAGTTTCCACCTTTTCCGCTAACAGTGTGAGATCGTATTGTTTGAGTACCCGAACATACTCGTGCAGTTCTGAAACTGAAAGTTGCATAATGTCTATCTTGACGATATCGGCGATGGCTAGAATTCTGTGGGAGCTTTCTTGCAGAATAAAGTCGTCGAGTGCAATCGTATAACCGTCCCTTGAAAGCGCCGTAAGATCTTTGACGAGAGAGTCGTCAATTTCTACATCTTCGAGTACCTCAATAACCAAGCGGTCTTTATCAAACGGAGGTGGATTGGCGAGCAGGTTGCGGGTGAAGTTTATGAATGCTTTTTTGGTTCCGATGAGTTCGTTGATGTCGAGGTGGGTGAAAGCATTAACGAGTACTACAGATGTTGCGTTATCACCGTCAATAAATTCTGCGGTATTGTTATCAAATTGGCGAAAAAGTAATTCGTAAGCGACAATTTTACTATGGCAGTCGTAAATCGGCTGACGTGCCATGAGCACTTGCTCGTTATGATCAAAGTTAGTTGTTGGATTTTTTATCGGTTCGTCCATGTTATTTTTGTCTCGTCGGTCGAACCAACAAGGTTTCAGCTTGTGTAAGCAAACGGTGGGTAGGAAAGTCTATTCGCATAATTTTTCTTGTAATCGCCCAGAAAGTATTCCCGTTAATAATAAGGGGGTGGGTGCTGGAATCTTGAGACAAAGACATAGATGTCGCTCTAGCTGCTATTGTCCTAAAAGCATAGTCCAGATTTATTAATTAAGAGCTGGAGACACAATAAAAAACGCATTTAGGCTAGTCTGATTTTTCGCTGTCAATGATCTGTTGCGAGGTTGAACTTAAAGTCATTAGTGTCGCGGGGAATGCGGCACGCTCATGCTCCATGATGAGGGGTTGAGTGTTTTGTAGCCGATTGCCATAAATAGCTGCAAACATTAATACATTCTGGACATAGTTCCTGGTTTCAGTGAAAGGTATGGTCTCGATCCACACATCGACCGGAAGCGCTGGGTCAAGCCATTGTTGAACTCGCCGGGGACCAGCATTGTATGCAACTGACGCAAGTATGCGGTTGTTATTGAAGCGTCGAAGCAATGTGCCGAGGTGAGAAGTGCCGAGCTGAATATTTGTTTCTGGGTCAATCAGGGTGTTTGAACTGGGAGGTCGCAAGTTGTGGCGTCTAGCGGTCATCTTTGCAGTACTGGGAATCATTTGCATCAGTCCTAATGCACCTGCGCCAGATTTTGCATCCGGCATAAAAGCACTTTCCTGTCGAGCAATTGCAAAGCCGAACGTAACGGGTATATCAGCTTTTACGGCATTTGCGATAAAGCTATCCTGGTAGGCAAGAGGGAAACGAATATCGAGATCATTCCAAGCTTCGGCATCAATCATTGCTTGGATTGCTCGCTTGTGCCAGCCCCACCGTTGAGCCACGTAACCTGCAATTTGCCGTTCACGATTAGAGAATTGATTAACATTGTTTAGCCATTCTCGCCGCGCCAAGGTTAACTCACCGATCGCATATAGCTCTAGTGCGCGCTCCATTGCCGGAGATGCTTCTAGCGCGAGTATCTCTTCTTCGGTTATACCTGCCGTAATGTTCTGAAATTGATATGGTAGATCAAGATGATCAGCGGCAAGAAACCCGTAGTAGCTGCGAGTGTTTGCCAGTTCAGCTAGCGTTTGCTTAGCATCGTCTTGTTCTGCTTGTTGTGTTGAATCCTCCAGTATCCGGGCATGCCAATATCGCCATCTAGGAACATTTCTTATACGATCAGGCAACTGGTGCATTAGTATTAACACATCGCTCGTATCCCCTCTTTTCAGGGCCAGTCTCAGTCGAGATTCAATCAACTTTGGATCAGTACTGACTTTAATCGGATAACTGTCCAGGCTATTTAGGGCATCTCCCTGTGACGCTAGCCTGTAGCCAATATGTAAAAGAAGCGCCTTGGATTCAGTTTCGTCGGCGACGAGATCTGGTCCGAACCTTTGCATTGCATCAAATGCTGCCTGAGCATCTCTTCTCGCCAGTCTTTTCAAACCATGCAAAACGATTTCTGACTCTCGCTGGTTTGACAGTGAGTACTTTGTTGTATTTTTGATGAGTTCTGGTTTGCGATGGACTCCGAGGAATGTAGCTCCGTAGCTGGCATCCTGTTTATCTAAAAAGCGCAGTAAGTAACTCGCCAGCGTAATTTTTCCAGCGCGCATGCTCAGAGCAAAACGCGTCCATGCTAAGTCTGGCG
This sequence comes from Candidatus Azotimanducaceae bacterium, assembly GCA_047629195.1. Lineage (GTDB taxonomy): Bacteria > Pseudomonadota > Gammaproteobacteria > Pseudomonadales > Azotimanducaceae > UBA4582. The sequence continues at coordinate 13,706 of JBLHWY010000060.1, read as the reverse complement.
TCAGACCTTTAGCACCGCGCCAGACTTTAAAAATAGAATCACACTCGTCTGGTTGTGAATAATTCACTGACCAGAGGCGTTCAGCTTGCTCATAAGCCGCATCAACTTGCCCAGTTCGGTGCAGTGCATAGCCATAATTGCAGGCGTTTATTTTATTTGCAGTGGGCTGGTCATAGTAGTTGATAAAATCATCCCACTGACCCCTTTTAGCTAGATGATAGAGCCAGTTCTGGCGCAACCTAAGAGTAAGTGGCGTATCCGCATATTGTGACAGGAAGGCGTCAATACCTGCATTGTCCTGACGGGAAATCTGATAAATACGTTCATAGTATTCAAGGTAGGGATACAGTGCATAGTTTGTGAGTGCTTTTTTCTGCTGTTGGAATTTGCTGCGCTGGCCCAATTTCACGGACCTAATGGCATTTTTGTAAGCTTTTCTCTGTTCGAATTTTGTGACGAAATCGTTGGGTTTAGCCGCAGCGCTAAATACCAGGGAGGATTCTACAAACAGAAGCGATGCCAAGGTGGTAAATAGAAGCAGTCTTTTGCTGAATATCCGAGCCATAAAAAATAGTGGGTCACATTGAGTAACCAACACTTTAGCCAGTTCTTGTCTGGAATTAAAGCCTCCCCAAGGCCGGGTCCTTTGCTATTGTTCAGCGCTGGAACCTCAGGGCATAGCTTAAGCTGGCGCGTCGCAAAAAATTTTGCAGTTAGCTCTGAGGCGAATTGTTATTTGCCAACTCTCACGGCGAGTACGTCACAGGGAGCGCCGTGTAAAACACCATTTGCTGTAGACCCCAGAAGCAATGCAAGACCATGTCGACCATGACTGCCGACCACAATAAGATCCGCGCCAATTTGTTCGGCCAACCCATGAATTTCGGTTTCTGGCCGACCGAAAATGAGATGCTGGTTTTCATCAGGTATTGAAAGCGATTGGGCAAAGTCCGCGAGTTGTTTTTTTGCAGTTTCCTGTATCTGTTCCTGTATGGTGGACAGGTCCATTGGAATATCACCACCATAGGCAAGGCTAAGTGGTTCAATGACATGCATGCAACTTAAGCTAGCAGAGAAGGCCTTCCGTAGTGCGCATGCGCGCTTGGATACGTGGCGGGCTTCCTCGGTAAGGTCTACAGCTACAAGAATATGGTTATATTCTCCCATGGGCAGTATCTCCTAAGCGTTTTGTTATTATTATTGAGTCATTTTTCGCAAATTTACACAGTAAGTGAGTGTTCGACAATAGCTGAGAACTTGAATTCTCAATTTTTTCCCATTTGCCCTGTTCGCGGCAGCTTACAGCCCAGTTGCCACAAGGGTTGTGGCCAAAAAGGAAATAGTCCCAAATGAACTACCTAATTGTAATTTTCGTGCTTTTGTTGGTGATTGCCCCGATCATTTCGATATTGCCTTCAAAACGACAGAAGCAGCAAATGAACTTTAGGCAAGAAGCAAGGGCACTAGGTATTAACGTTGCTTTGGTGAAGATTGATGATCCAGATTCTGACAATGAGAAATACTTATCAGCGACAGGTCGTCCTTTGCCCCGTGAGCTTGACTGTATCGCCTACAGAAAACCGAGAAGAAGGAATGATCAATTGATGGGTGCCAAAATACCGGATTGGGCGCTGGTCAGGGACAAGTCCACGGATGACCAGCTTCGATGGGTTGATGATCTGCCAGTTTCTATGGACACAAAATTTCGAGCAGAAATCGAGCTTCGGGCTAATGATTTGCCAACGGATGTGGTTCGAATTGATGAAATAGCACAATTAGTCACTATTTACTGGCATGAGCGATCAGACGAGTTGGGATTGGCCAATATTTTTGATTTTCTTAAGGTCATTGTTGCTCTAAGCCCTTGTTCAGAAAAGGATTTGTCTTCTGATAACCGTGCTGAGGATGATTAGTTTCTGTCTTAATCTGACGTTTGTGCTAGTACATATTGCATCGGTAATGTGAATTTGGGTTGACCTTGGTTAGTCAACACTTTATATATGTCGGCCTTTTTTTGCCAAATACGCAAGAACACAGAGAATCTATGGGTAAATCATTAGTCATCGTCGAGTCTCCCGCAAAAGCGAAGACAATCAACAAATATCTTGGTGACGAATTTATTGTAAAGTCGAGCGTCGGACATATTCGAGATCTGCCTACCAGCGGTAGTTCGACATCAGATCCGAAAGCACGGGCGGCCGAAGCGGCTAAGACTCGAAAAATGCCGGAGGATAAGAAAGCAGCCTATAAGCAAGAAAAGGCCAAGAGACAGTTGGTCACCAGGATGGGGATTGATCCCGGAAATGAATGGGCTGCGAATTATCAGATTCTCCCTGGTAAGGAAAAAGTAGTAACTGAACTGCGGAGGCTGGCAAAAGACGCCGATACAATTTACCTCGCAACTGACCTTGATCGTGAAGGAGAGGCAATCGCCTGGCATTTGCGTGAAGCGATCGGTGGTGATGATTCTCGATATCGGCGTGTGGTTTTTAACGAAATCACTAAACGCGCCATCCAGGAAGCCTTTGAGAAGCCTGGCGAACTTGATATGGCCATGGTTAATGCGCAGCAAGCAAGGCGATTTTTGGATCGGGTTGTGGGTTTCATGGTCTCGCCATTACTCTGGGCCAAAATTGCTCGCGGTCTGTCTGCGGGTCGAGTCCAATCGGTTGCCACGAAACTTATTGTGGAACGAGAGCGGGAGATTCGTAAGTTTATTCCCGAAGAGTATTGGGATGTTTTTGCTAACCTGAGTGAGGAAGCAAAGAAAAAAGAAGAACCCGTCAAGTTTCAAGTAGCGAAACAAGCTGGCGAAAATTTCAGACCTGTTAATCAAGAACAGACCGATGCGGCACTAAAGAAACTTGAAGTTGCTGCATTCATTGTCAAAAGTCGAGAAGGTAGACCGACACAAACGAAACCAACTGCGCCCTTTATTACTTCGACTTTGCAACAGGCTGCCAGTACCAGATTGGGGTACGGCGTTAAGAAAACTATGATGATGGCTCAGCGGCTCTATGAAGCTGGTTATATCACCTACATGAGAACCGACTCGACTAACTTGAGTGGAGAGGCGGTTTCGGCTTGTAGAGATTTGATCGTTGGTGAATTTGGCAAAAAATATCTGCTGGAGGAGCCGCGAATCTTCGGTAGCAAAGAAGGCGCGCAGGAAGCTCACGAAGCTATTCGGCCATCTGATGTTAGTATAAAAACAACTTCGCTAGCAGGTATGGAACGAGACGCGGAGCGGTTGTATGAATTGATTTGGCGTCAGTTTGTTGCCTGTCAAATGCCAAATGCAGAATACACGAGCACAAGCGTCGTAGTTGAAGCTGACGATCTGGAATTACGGGTGAGAGGTCGGGTTCTGAGATTTGACGGTTTTACCCGAGTTCAGGCTCCAGCAGTTCGCAAGGAAGAAGAAGCGCCGCTACCTGAATACGCAGTAGGGCAAGTACTCAACCTGATTGAGCTGTTACCTTCTCAGCACTTTACTAAACCCGTCGCCCGCTTCGGGGAAGCAGCGCTGGTAAGAGAGTTAGAAAAAAAGGGCATAGGGCGTCCATCTACCTATGCGTCAATCATCACTACGATTCAGGATCGCGGCTATGCGACCCTTAGAAATAAGCGTTTCTATGCTGAAAAAATTGGTGATGTAGTGACGGATCGGTTAAATGAGAATTTTAACGATTTGTTAGACTACGGTTTTACCGCAGAGCTAGAGGAGTCGTTAGATAAAGTTTCCGATGGTAAATATGAATGGAAGCAACTGCTAAATCGATTCTATTCTGACTTCGAGAAAAAATTAGACAAGGCAACTTTGAACATGCGTTCAAATGAGCCGACGATGACTGACATCGATTGCCCAAAATGTGGCAGAAAGATGCAAATCAGAACCGCTAGCACAGGCGTGTTTTTAGGATGTTCTGGTTACTCACTACCTCCGAAGGAACGTTGTAAGAGCACAATTAATCTAATATCCGGCGATGAAGTTGTCAGTGTAAACGGTGACGACGAAGAAGAGTCAAGGATTCTTAGAACTAAACGCAGATGTGCGACGTGTCAGACTGCGATGGACAGTTATCTAATTGATACAGAACGTAAGATCCATATTTGTGGAAATAACCCTGATTGCGACGGTATGGAAGTCGAGGCAGGTGAGTTCAAAATTAAGGGATACGACGGTCCTCTGCTTGAGTGCGATAAGTGCGGCGCCGAGATGCAATTAAAAACAGGTAGGTTCGGTAAGTATTTTGGCTGTACTTCTGAGGATTGCAAGAACACCCGCAAGCTGCTTAGGAACGGAGAAGCCGCGCCACCAAAAATGGATCCTGTACCCATGCCAGAACTGGCTTGCGTCAAGGTTGATGACACATACATTTTGAGAGACGGAGCTGCAGGAATATTTTTGGCTGCGAGTCAGTTTCCGAAAAATAGGGAAACGAGAGCCCCCTTCATTGACGAGCTAATTCCTCACCAGAATGAAATCGATCCGAAGTATGGGTTTCTAATGCAGGCACCTGTGCAGGATTCTCAGGGTAGAAGAACGTTGCTAAAGTTTGCCAGAAAGACTAAAGAACAGTACGTAATTTCAGAAGATGATGGCAAGCCTTCTGGTTGGCGTGCAGATTACGTTAATGGGAAGTGGGTGGTAGACGAGCAAATTAAGACGCCTCGTAAAAAAGCAGCAGCTAAGTCTAAAGCGAAAGCTAAGTCTAAAGCGAAACCAAAAGCTAAAGCGAAACCCAAAGCTAAAGCAAAGCCGAAGACCAAAGCAAAAGCCAAAAGCTAGAATTGAAAAGTATGAATTAGTGGCGGTGCTTATTGACTGAGCAGCATCTGGATAAAAGATGCTGCTCATTTCGTGCTTGTTTCGTAATTCGAGAGTGACTAGTGTCGCAAAACACCAACGGCTAAACCTTCAAACACGAAATCCATTGTCTTCAGATCTACCTCAATAGGAGAATAATCTTTGTTCTCTGGGAGTAGGGTGATTTGAAACTTGCTGCGACTCTTTCGCAAGCGTTTTACGGTAACTTCGTCGTCGATGCGTGCGACGACGATATCTCCATTGTTAACCTGTTGTGTTCTATGTACGGCCAGCAGGTCACCGTCGAGTATGCCGCATTCGATCATACTGTCACCTTGAACTGTTAACAGATAGTCTGCGGCAGGACTGAAAAAACTTGGCGGAATCTCGCAGTAGTCTTCTATATGCTCTTGAGCGAGGATAGGAGAGCCAGCTGCGACGCGACCAATTATAGGAATACCATTAGTATCTGGAAGTTTTATACCGCGCGATGTGCCCGGAATCATTTCAATGGCACCTTTGCGGGCAAGCGCTTTTAAATGTTCTTCCGATGCGTTTGGGCTTTTGAAACCCAGTTCTTGGGCAATGTCTGCGCGTGTGGGAGGGTAACCTGTTTGTTCAATATAAGACCTAATAAAAGCGAGTACTTCCGCTTGTCTGTTAGTTAACTTATTCATGCTGATGCTCGCTGCTGAAGAAAATGGGTGTACTTGTTTTTTGTACTTCTTAGCTGTCTTTTTTATGTTCAAGACTGCCTTTTTTATGTTCAAGGCTGCCTGTTTCAAGAGCAGCTGATCGGGTGTAAATAGACTGGATTTATATACAGTTACTGGGATTATATACAGCAACGTTGTTTTAGCAACTTGTTTTTTTCGCGGGAATGGTGATAGCAAACCCCGCAGCTAGGGGGTTACCGAGTTGCGAAACTCTACTATTTGTGATGTCCTGTGCAGCCCAACAGCTCGGCGTGTCACCTAGTTCATATCGAAATCAGCAGACAGAAGACAGATTATTTTGATCCTAAAGGCCTGTTCTTAAAAACGCTAACCAATCGGGGTCATCATAAGTACAATGAAAAACACAAAGTTGTTTTGGCATGACAATGAATTTAACAGCGGACTGAAAGACGATGACTTTAAAAAAAGCAGCCTTCAGAGAGTGCACTAGACACATTTATGATTTGTAGACTGCGACTGATCTTTTTTACTTTCTTGGTATACGGGGTCATTGCCAGTGCTGACGCAGCGCAGGGCTGGGTGCTTGGCAGCTTTAGCGAGCGCGGGCGTGCGATGTCTGAAGCCACACGCCTCCATAGCGAACTACAACAGGAGATCATAATTGTTGAGATTGAGTCTGGTGGCCGTACTTTACAAAGACTTATTGTCCCTGTCGTATCTGGGCTCGATGTCAAAGAATTCAAACGCCGTTTGAGCAACCTAGGTATCGGTAGTGCCTGGCTGGTTAATCTCCCTGGCGAGGGAGGTATGCCCGCACCAGAATTTGAGGATAATGAGGTAAGTTTGTCTCACATCTCAAAATTGAGTTTCTACATAGTGGTCGGCAGTTTCAATGATGTGAGTGAAGCTGTTAACTTTGAAGGGAACCTTGACAGGCATTTCGCGCGGGTTTCAAGTGAAAGTGTACTTGCCCAAGGCAAGGTGTTTCACCGCGTAAAAGTGGGTCCTTATGCTGACGGTGATTTGGATCTTGTTCGTCAACAACTATATGAGATGGGTATTTCGGGGACTTGGAAGCAGGTTGCTGAGGTTTCGACGCAGCAAGAGCCAGCCTATCAGGTATCCCCCGCGACCACTCAGTTTGCAGCTGATGCAAGGCGTAGTGGCCGCAGGGAAATTCCAGCGCAAGAAGAAATCGAAATTCCCGTTCGAGATGCGCCCTCAAAAGTTCAAGCAATGGAACAGGACGGCACTTCATCTGGTTTTAACCTCGCTGTGCTTCGTCGTGCAAGTGCGGTTTTTGCATCTCCCGAGAATAGTCAGAAATCGAACGGTCGCTGGAAGTCGGAATTCTCGGGGGAATATCGTGGCTATCACAAAGACGGGTACAGTGGGCAGGATAAGCACCATATTGCTTCTAGTTTTCAAGCGGAGTACTTCCGTTCAGCGAATGATGGTGATGATGTATTTACTTTTGTGCCGTTTGTTCGATGGGATGATAATGACAGTAACCGAAGTCATTTTGATATTCGTGAACTTTCTTGGGTACACGTCGCCGATGGTTGGGAGCTGCGTACTGGGATACGGAAGGTGTTTTGGGGGGTTACCGAATCTCAGCATCTGGTTGACATCATCAATCAAACAGACTTGATCGAAAACCCCGACGGAGAAGAGAAGCTGGGTCAGCCGATGATTAATCTATCCCTCACGAGAGATTGGGGGATAGTCGATATCTACGTACTACCTGGATTCCGAGAGAGAGAATTTCAAGGCGATGAAGGTCGTCCTAGGATCCCGTTTCTAGTGAATGAAGATATGGCTATCTTTGCGTCTGGCGCTAAAAATGCTCGCACTGATGTGGCAGTGCGCTGGTCTCAACAGTTCGCTGAGTTAGAACTTGGTGTTTCTCATTTTGTTGGTACCTCACGCGAACCATTATTTGAGTTTCGACCAGTTTTGGATGCGAGTGGTGCTTTTGTTGATGGCAATTTGATACCAATCTATGACGTCATTGATCAGACGGGGCTGGATGCAAAGTATTTAATGGGCGATTGGACCTGGAAGCTTGAAACGATATCAAGGAGTGGTCAGGGTGACCGCTTTACTGCGGCAACATTTGGATTCGAGAAGAGTTTCGTTGGACTATTTGGGACTAGCGCTGAGCTAGGTATTGTGACCGAGTACTTGTTTGATGATAGGGATGGTTCGGTGCCTTTTGTTGTTGGAGATGATGATGTCGCTCTAGGGTTTCGACTGACTGCTAACGATGTCTCGGAAGCGAGCGCACTGTTGATGTGGATCTGGGATAGAGACAGTGATGAGATGTTGACTATGCTTGAGGCCAGAGCGCAGATTGGGAGTCACTGGAAACTTGTGGTTGAAGCCTCTATCTTCAGTCACGGGGAAAGGCCACCGCAGAGTGCTCCCGGTTTCCTCTATGTGCTAATGGACCCTGCCAGCGAGCTAGGTTTTTTCCAAGATGAAGATTTTGTTAAGCTTGAGCTCACCCGGTCTTTTTAATTTGGTACGAGAGTCCGTTTTTAGTTAAGAAACAATCTAATCTCATCTTCAATTAGATCGATTAGGATCAGCAGTGGATTTAGTGATTTAAAGATAATGAGTGAAACTGAAATATTAAATTTACCCGAAACCCTTTTTTCTTGGGTAACGGACCCTAAAGTCCTGGTTGTATTTGGGATTGTTTTTTCCACTATGCTCCTGAATTTTGTTATTCGTCGAGTCTTTGACCAGCTTTATGCTAAAGCAGAGACTACAAAAACAATTTGGGACGATGCTCTGCTCGCATCAATTCGGAATCCTTTGCGTTTAATGATCTGGGTCGTGGGGATTTCACTAGCTTCAGATTTGATCGCAAGCCAAACCGATAGCGGACTGTTTGAAGTTATAGAGCCCGTGCGTTACGTGCTTGTTCTCGGGATTATTGCCTATTTTCTCGTGCGTTTTATCCGCGAGATCGAAAAAGGAATGATTCATAAGGGCTCCGACATAACGACAGTGATTGCGGTTGGCAAGTTGCTACGAATATCCGTCATTATCACAGCAGTGTTATCTGTCTTGCAGACATTAGGTATTAGCATTTCAGGTATTCTTGCATTTGGCGGGTTTGGGGGTATTGCAGTGGGCTTTGCTGCTAAAGACTTGTTGGCAAATTTTTTCGGTGGTCTCATGATCTATCTTGACCGGCCTTTTGTATTAGGAGATTGGATTCGGAGTCCCGATAGGAATATTGAAGGAACGGTTGAAAAGATTGGTTGGAGACTGACAATGATTCGTACCTTTGATATGAGACCGCTCTATGTTCCCAATTCTGTCTTTGCAAATATAGCGGTTGAAAACCCTTCGCGAATGAAGAACCGTCGGATCTACGAAACAATCGGCATTAGGTATGAAGATGCTCCTAAATTACAAAAAATTGTTGATGACGTCCAGTTGATGCTGAAGTCTGATGATGATATCGATCAAAGCAGAATTTTGATGGTGAACTTCACTGAGTTTGCTGACTCTTCCCTCAATTTCTTTGTTTATACATTCACAAAAACGACAAATTGGGTTGAGTTCCATGGTATCAAGCAGAGAATATTGCTCGAAATCCTTAAAATTGTTGAGTCCGAGGGTGCTGAGGTAGCTTTTCCAACATCAACTATTCATTTTGCGGCAGATGCTGTATCCCACGGTGATCAGGCTAACGCTGGTTCATCGAAAACACTACCAACCTAAAAAATTAACAGGAACAGGCATGGCTAATCTGCTTTTTTATACAAAGCCCGTAGCACTAAATAAAGTTGTTCACAAAGCGACGAAAATCAAGCCGATGGGTGACGATTACAGCTTTGCTCGTGCTACAAATTCGGTAATTCTTGCTGGTGTTGAGTTTACTGAAGCGGGGAAAGAATATCCAATTGTGTTCGCGCAGGCTGGAGATTCAGTTGTACCGGTAGCTTTGCTGGGTTTGCGTAATGAAGAGAATCTTTTTGTGGATGAATCGGGGAGTTGGGATGCAAGGTATATTCCAGCTTTTGTACGTCGTTACCCTTTCGTTTTGGCTGAATCGGGCGAGCAAAACCAAAGAATGGTGTGCATTGATGAAGCTTATGTAGGCTTCGATGATAAAAGTGGTGAAGCCCTTTTTAGAGACGATGAACCTACACCGGTACTGAAGCAGGCAATTGATTTCCTGGAAGAGTACCAGCGTCAATATGCTCGGACCGAAGCGTTTGTTAAGCGTCTGCAAGAGAACGATTTACTGATGTCTCTGAATGCGAAAATAGACATGCATGACGGCCAGCAACTCGCCTTGCAAGGCTTGTTGGCGGTAGATGAAAAGAAGTTACTACAATTGAGTGACAACCAAGCACTTGAATTCTTCCGCTCTGGTGAGTTGGCTTGGTTGTACTGTCACTTGATGTCGATAGGTTGTATGGCCAGACTTGTAGATAGAATCGCCAAGTTATCGAAAGTTGATGTACTAAAAACAGCTGTCGAGAAATGAAAGAGAATGCCTAATAGAAGGCTGCCCTAAATCTAAGGCAAAATTAAATTAGAGTATGATCTACTGTGGATATTCCGGGTAATCAATTCCGAGCAGTTTAGCCCCGAGCAAATTCTCCGCGGCAAGAGGCAAGGCGGGTGAACATTTTGTGTCAGTCTTTTTGCATAACTCCATGTATTTTAATGTGCAGCCGCTAGCGCTGAGTCTGTATTAGTTGAGAAGGGCTGAGACTTGTTCACCTTCATATTTGTTAACTTGGATTAGAATGCCAAACAAGGGATGGTCTATATAGTGCAGTGTTGCACTGCGCATACGCCTTGACTGTTTCATTGGAAAAGATTGAATAGGAATTTGTTGGTCTCTGCCTTGTTCCCATTTTGCAATTTCAGGATACTTCTCCGCTGTAGCTCTATCAATGTTCGCTGTGGTACCAGCAGTAGAGCCTGTGCTATATTTCGGTGTGAACTGCGTAGCCCAAAGATCTGTGTTTACATGTAAATAGCGGGATCTGCTGATTGTCAGGGTCCCATCAATCATGAAGTAATCATCAAAATGATCGCCAGTCTGAATAAGAATCGGGGTAGGGTCATCGGCTGCTCTTATTGGTTGTCTCCAGGCTAAGTGAGTTAGAAAGCGATACTTGCTTGATCGCTTCAAGCTTCTGGCTAGATATTCGAGAAATCTCTCGTCTTTTTTAAGCTGTTGGAAGGATTCGGGTTGGAGTGGGTACAGTAGGTGCTCTATTTTGTTCAAGCTATTAATGTTTCTGACCTCGTCATCCAACTGTTCACTGTTATCTGAGTTGTTGTCGTCTGATGCAGTATTTTCAGAGTCAGTATTTCGTGCATTAGAGTTCAGTTCTTGTCCCGTGACAACTTCAGTCTGGTTGTGCAAGCTCCGTCCTTCGAACATGAATTCTTCCTGACGGTTATTCTCTGTTGTTTCATTACTCTGAGTTAGAGAGGCCATGGTTTCAAGCTGCTCTAGTTGGGTCAAGTTATACGGTTTGATGGATTCGTCATTTTCCGGTGAAATCGTCACCATGTTGGTTGGATAACTTTTTTCCAGCAGCGGCCATGATTCCCCAAAGTCAGCATCTTGGAGTGGTGAGAACAAAATTACCTCAACCTGATACCAATCAGAGTAGTCAATATAAGTCTCTTCTTCGGATAATGCATTGCTTGAGAAAGCTGCAGCAAGGAATATAAACCAGAGACCATAGCTTGCCGTTTTTAGAGCCTTTGATGATGCGCGGAAGGCCAAGTTAAGCCGAAGCTCGTGCATGTTTTTCTTCGAGTCGTTCAAGTAGTCTCTCAACTTTTTGAAATCTGGTTTCGGGTTTTTCCATCTTCTCTTCGAACGATAATTGATTTGGTGAGGGAAGGCGATACCTGTGTGGCTCCGATTGTACCAATTGAACAATGCTAAATGGGTCAACTGGGGTGTCTTGAAGAAATTCGAGCTTACCTCCGTTTGGCCCCGCATCTACCTTCTTTATGCCTAGTTTCTCCGCACGTAATTTTAGACCCGTAACCCGGAATAGTGTTTTAGTAGGTTCAGGTAACAAGCCAAATCTATCGATCATTTCAACCTGTAGTTCTCGTAGCTTGTCCTCTGTTTCTGCATTTGATATTCGCTTGTAAAGTACCAGGCGATGGTGAACATCGGGTAGATAAGATTCAGGGATGAGTGCGGGCAATCTCAAATTAACCTCGGTCTCGCTATCCAGCGGCTTGTCTAGGTTTGGTGTTTTTCCTTCCTTTATTGCCTTTACGGCGCGGTCTAGCATCTCCATAAATAGCGTAAACCCGATGGATTGCATATTGCCTGTTTGATCATCTCCCAGTAATTCCCCTGCCCCCCTGATCTCAAGATCATGGGTCGCCAAAATGAATCCTGCGCCTAGATCCTCCGCCCCTGAAATTGCATCTAGGCGCTTAATAGCGTCCTTTGTCATCGCTTTCTCGTGAGGGGTTAGCAGATATGCATAAGCCTGATGATGTGATCTCCCCACGCGACCTCTAAGTTGGTGTAGCTGGGCCAGTCCAAATTTATCGGCACGATCCATGATGATTGTGTTCGCGCTGGGCACATCAATGCCCGTTTCGATGATTGTCGTGCAGACAAGAACGTTTGCGCGCTTATGGTAAAAATCTGACATTACTTGCTCTAACTCGCGCTCTCGCATTTGGCCATGACCAATTGCGACTCTTGCCTCTGGTACTAGTTCTTGAATTTTCTGAGCCGTATTCTCTATCGTTTTCACTTCGTTATGAAGATAGTAAACTTGGCCGCCACGCATGAGTTCTCTTTGAATCGCCTCTTTAATGAAGCCGTCATTTCTCTGCCTTACAAAAGTTTTGATGGATAGTCGTTTTGCCGGTGGCGTAGCGATGATCGTAAGGTCACGCATGCCCGACATTGCCATATTTAGTGTTCTTGGTATCGGTGTTGCTGTCATGGTAAGAATATCTATTTCTGCGCGCATTGACTTCAACTTCTCCTTTTGTCTCACGCCGAAACGATGTTCCTCGTCAATAATCGCTAATCCGAGGTTCTTGAATTTCATACTATTCTGTATTAACGCATGAGTTCCGATAACGATGTCAACAGTGCCGGCTGCCAGTTTCGCGATAACCTGGCCCTGTTCCTTTTTTGTTTTAAAACGAGAGATCGAATCAACAACAATTGGCCAGTCAGCAAATCGATCCTGGAATGTCTGTACGTGCTGTTGCGCAAGTAAAGTTGTAGGGACAAGAACAGCGACTTGTTTTCCTGCGTGAACCGCAAGAAATGCTGCCCGCATTGCAACCTCAGTCTTGCCAAAGCCTACGTCTCCACAAATAAGGTGATCCATTGCTTTTTCTTGCACCATATCGCTAATCACACGTTCAATTGCAATTTCCTGATCTGGTGTTTCCTCAAAAGGGAATGCGGCAGCAAACTTGTGATAGGCATCATCAGGCTCTGGATAGGCAAATCCTTTTTTAGCCTCTCTTCGTGCATATATGCTGAGCAGTTCTGCAGCTACGTCACGAATCTGTTCCGCTGCTTTTCGCTTTGCCTTCTCCCAGACGTCACCACCTAATCGATGGATTGGGGCGAGATCTTCGTCGCTGCCTGAGTATCTTGAAATTAGATTGAGGGAGGATACTGGTACGTAGAGTTTTGCTTCATCTTGATATCCAAGGCATAGAAACTCAGTTTCTTGATCGTTGATGTTGAGCGTTTCCAAACCTTGATATCTGCCAACACCATGATCAATGTGGACCACGGGAGAGCCGATATGAAGTTCTGTCAGACTTTTAATAACGAGTTCAGAAGCGTTATCTTTCTGTTTTTCCCGTCTTCTTTTCTGTAGTACGCGGTTACCAAACAATTGCTGTTCAGTAACCACCGCGATATTTTCTGTACTCAGCCAGGTTTCTCGCTCAAGTGGAGCTACTGCGATCTGGAGGCTGGCGGTGTCTCCAATAAAATCTGACCAAGTTTCAGTGTGTTTAGACTCAATACCATGTCGACGTAGTAATTCGTCGACAACCTCTCTTCGTCCGTTAGATTCTGTGGTGAGCAAAATTCTTGTGGTGGTTTCAGCGATAAATTTTTCAAAGCGACTAAGCGGATCCTGGGCGCGTTCATTAATGGAAATGTCGGGTATGTTGGAAAACTTCAACACGTCACCCTGGTTGTGGGTATCTTCCCTTAACTC
>JBLHWY010000059.1:0-34257 GCA_047629195.1 Candidatus Azotimanducaceae bacterium | reverse complement strand
AATATCGACAACGAATACTGAAATGTCTCAAGCAACCAGCAGAATCCCAATGGCAGGAAGATTCTTTTCAACCATTGATGACACTGTATATTACACCGGACACAAATGCCCAAACCGTTACTGATGCAAGTGAATCAGGCATAGTGCATGCGTTCAAACTCTACCCAGCAGGTGCTACGACGAACTCTGATGCAGGGGTCGATCAAATAGAATCTCTCTACCCATTGTTTGCTGCCATGGAAGCAAATGGGATGGTGTTATCTATTCACGGCGAGGTCACAGACCCAAGCACTGATATATTTGATCGAGAAGCACTTTTCATTGAGCAGCAGCTGACACCCATCTGCGAACGATTTCCGGCGCTTAAGATTGTGCTAGAGCACATCACCACATCGCAAGCCGTCGACTTTGTGAAAGAGGCGAGTCAAAATATTGCAGCGACAATTACAGCCCATCATCTCTTGTTTAATCGAAATGATCTATTAAGCGGTAGTATCAAACCCATCTATTACTGCTTACCTGTATTGAAAAGAAACACACACCAGCAGGCGTTAATCAACGCCGCAACGTCTGGCAGTCCAAAATTCTTTCTGGGTACAGACTCTGCGCCCCATCCAAAGACAGCAAAAGAAAATGCCTGTGGGTGTGCGGCTGGCTGCTACACTGCGCATGCTGCAATTGAGCTCTACGCTGAAGCATTTGATCAGGCAGGCGCACTGGATCAGTTGCAGGGTTTTTCGAGCTTTTACGGCGCAGATTTTTACGGCCTACCAAGAAACAAAGACACGATCACCCTGGTACAGAAATCCTGGGACGTGCAGGAGACACAATTGTTTGGTTCAGATCAACTCATACCAATCCGTGCAGGTGAAAAAATTCACTGGCAAGTAGAAAGCAGTACTGAAAGTACATTGGAGAAATCGTCGTGAGCAGTGCAAAAGAACCCATTGCTGACCGCTTTCGCGGCTATTTACCGGTTGTCGTAGATCTTGAAACTGGCGGCTTCAATGCTGCAACCGATGCCCTGCTAGAATTCGCCGCTGTCATTCTAGATATGGATGAAAAAGGTCGTCTAGTGCCGTTCGAAAAACACTTTTTTAACGTCGATCCATTTCCAGGTGCAAATATTGAAGCTGCCTCCCTCGAATTTACAGGCATAGATCCTGACAACCCCTTAAGAAACGCGGTGCCAGAAGAAGAAGCGCTAACCGTAATTTTTCGAGCAATACGGAAACGCCTCAAGGAGACAGGTTGCCAAAGGGCGATTATGGTTGCTCACAACGCAACTTTTGATCACGGCTTTTTGAAGTCCGCGGTAGAAAGATGCAGCATCAAACGAGACCCCTTCCATCCCTTCTCAACATTTGATACTGCCACACTGTGCGGGCTAGCCTATGGCCAAACCGTACTTGCACGCGCCTGTGGTGTTGCAGGAATATCATTTGATGCCAACAAAGCCCATTCGGCTATTTACGACTGCGACAAAACAGTACAAATATTCTGTCAAATCGTTAACCGTTGGGAGGACCTCGGCGGTATGAATTATCTTGACCAGCCCTGAGCTATCCTAATAAATAACAGAAACTTTGGACAAAAAAAACCGCGATGCCTGCGCAACGCGGTTTTTCTTATACTTTCTAATAACTAGGTTTTTCTAGCAACTGTCTCTTATTAAAATCAGTGTCTAGCTATCTAGCGTGTCGAGCGCTTTCTGAAAACGGTTAGCGTGCGATCGTTCAGCTTTAGCCAATGTTTCCATCCAGTCAGCGACTTCATCAAAACCCTCATCCCTGGCTGTCTTTGCCATACCAGGATACATATCCGTATACTCATGTGTTTCACCGGCAACAGCTGCTCTCAGGTTGTCAGCAGTGGCACCAATTGGCATACCTGTTGCTGGGTCTCCACATTCTTCGAGGTATTCCAGATGCCCGTGAGCATGTCCTGTTTCACCTTCCGCAGTTGAACGAAAAACGGCTGATACGTCGTTGTATCCTTCGACGTCTGCTTTTGCTGCAAAATACAGGTATCTTCGATTTGCTTGAGATTCACCAGCAAATGCGTCTTTCAAATTCTGTTCGGTATTGCTTCCTTTCAAATCCATGGATTCTACCTCTCTGCTAACGTGTTGTTTGTATAATAAGTATGTGAATAAGTACAGGGTGATTACAGAGCAGAGGTTAACCCGAATGCAGCGACAATGCAGCATTTGGACCTGCAAAATGTTGAAATTATTTTACGCCAAAAAGCTTGAAATCAGCACCTGTAACAAAGATGAATCATCAGATTCGATGACTGTAAGTGATCTGCGAATGCGCAACAGACGCGTATCTTACTCTGAGTCCTTGACCTCGGGAGCCGCTGCCTTGATGATCGGTAGCAATTCTCCAGACTGGTGCATCTCGACAATAATGTCACACCCACCAACCAGTTCACCTTCAACGAACAGCTGCGGAAACGTTGGCCATTCCGAGTATTGGGGTAAATTAGCTCTTATATCAGGATTAGACAGGATATCGATATAAGCAAAGCGCTCACCGCACGCCATCAATATCTGTATCACCTGGGCTGAAAACCCGCACTGAGGAGCATCGGGTGATCCTTTCATATATAGCAATATGGGATTACTGTTTACCTGATCTTTAATTGTTTCGATAATGTCCATGGGTCACGTCTCTGGGCTACTGCCTAAATTAAGGCTAAAAGAATTTATCGTTCGGAAACCATTGTATCGAGAATCGCGAGTAATTTAGAGCTTTTTTTGCCCAACAGCACCTCCACCTGGCGTCTCTATTTTCAAACGCTGTCCCGCTGTCACTTTTATTTGTACTTTACTCGGCAATTGTTCACCGTCGAGAGTATTGATACCCGCACTCCCGTCTCCACCACCATGCAATCCCCAGGGTCGATGTTGTCGTCTCTCCGTTAGCAAAGTCACTTCAGCCTCTGCCAGAAACTCAAATTCTCGCACAAGCCCATCACCACCCCGATGTTGACCCTGCCCGCCCGAGTTCCTGCGAACGGCATAGGTTGTAATTCGCAGAGGATAATGGCTCTCAAGACTTTCGATCGGGGTGTTTAGCGTATTGGTCATATGAGCCTGCACCGCAGATAAGCCTGGCTGACCGATGGAAGCACCCAGACCGCCACCGATTGTCTCATAGTAATCCCATGGCTGCCTGGATCGGTGGTTTCCCATGGCGACATTATTCATCGTGCCCTGGCTGGCAGCCGGTATCTTATCAGGCAAAGCTGCTGCTAAAGCACCGAGAACCACATCAACGATACGCATCGAAGTTTCTACGTTACCGGCCGCAGTTGCCGCGGGTCGTTCTGCATTCACGAGCGAACCAAGCGGTGCCGAGATCCGGACTGCGCCAAAAGTGCCTGCACAGCTTGGCACTTCCGTTGGCAACAAACAGCGGAAAACATAGAAGACCCCCGCCGCTGCAACAGAAATGGGACAGTTAATGTTCCCTTCTACCTGAGCAGATGTGCCGGTAAAGTCGACATCGATGGTCGATTCTTCTACAGTCAATTTGACTTTGATGGGGACATCCACCGCAGCAAAACCATCACCGTCCATGACATCGGAGCAGGTGTATACGCCATTAGGAATATCCCGCACTAACGCTTGCGCCATACGCGCGCCATACTCGTTTATTGCTTCGATGACTGCCGCAAACACTTTCCTCGTACCCGCAAGATGCTCCAGCTCACTTTCACGATTCTCGAATCCTCGAACCAACGCCTCGAGTCGCACCAAACCCACCCGTACGGAACTCAGTTGGGCTGAAAAATCGCCACTCGAGGGCCCCACCATGAGAGCCGCAAGTCCCGCTTCTAAATTCTCTACTGCCTCACCTTCTCGATAAATTAAGGTGGGCGGAATAACAATACCCTCCTCTTCTATCCTGCTCGATACTGGCATTGAACCCGGCGTGTCAGAGCCAATATTGGCATGATGGGCACGATTGGCGACAAAGCTGACGAGTAGACCTTCACAAAAAAGCGGCGCAACCATCGTGACATCGGGTAAGTGGGTACCGCCAAGAAATGGATCATTGATAACAAGTACATCACCGGCTCGCCAATCTACCCCTGCAACGATGTCCGCCATCGCATAGGCCATGCTGCCAAGGTGAACGGGTATATGCGCTGCCTGAGCGTAAAGTCCGCCTTTTGGGTCGAATAAAGCGCATGAAAAATCTAGCCTATCCTTGATATTGGGCGAAAACGCAGCTTTCTGCAGAACTGCGCCCATTTCCCCACAGACGGCTTCTACTCGACTAACTAGTATTGAAAGTTCAATGGGTGACATAGAAATTGGTCCAAAACACATACATTCAATGAATTTAGAGAGGTTACAGTGTTTCCAGAAACCCCTCACTAGTTTATTATCGGCTGCTTTTTCCAGCAGGAAATCGAGATGACTGAATCACTGATGAAAACCTACGGCAGAATGGACGTTGCTTTCACCAAAGGTGAAGGCGCCTGGTTAATAGATGAGGACGGTAAGCGTTACCTCGACGCGCTCGCGGGCCTAGGTGTCACAGCACTCGGGCATTCCGATGCAGAAGTAACTAAAACGATTAGCGAACAAGCTTCTCAGCTAATGCATACCTCCAACATCTATCGGATTCCAGCCCAAGAACAGCTGGCAGATTTACTCGCGTCTATCACAGGCATGGACAACATGTTCTTTGGCAACAGCGGTGCCGAGGCCAACGAGTGTGCGATTAAGATTAGCCGCCTGCATGGCACACAAAACGGTATTAGCCAGCCAACCATTATCGTGGCCGATGCTTCGTTTCACGGCAGAACAATGGCGACCCTGACAGCATCTGGCAGTCGTAAAGTTCATGCAGGATTCGAACCTCTGGTGAACGGCTTCGTCCGAGCACCTTTCAATGATGTTGAAGCAATAGAAAACATCGCTAAAAATAACAGCAGTATCGTTGCTGTTATGGTTGAACCTATACAAGGTGAGGGCGGCATACAAATTCCTAATGCCGGTTATCTTCAGGCGTTGCGAAAAATTTGCGATGACAATAATTGGTTCTTGATACTTGATGAGGTTCAAACCGGTAACGGCAGAACTGGCACCTACTTTAACTATATGCAGTCCGGGATAGTGCCTGATTTACTCACCACAGCCAAAGGCCTAGCCAACGGCATCCCAATTGGTGTTTGCCTAGCAAAAGGTAAAGCAGCTAAGGTTTTTGTTCCCGGTAACCACGGCTCAACATTTGGTGGAAACCCTTTCGCCTGCAGCGTAGCCCTGACTGTCGTTAAACAAATACAAGAACGAAAACTGCCTGAACGAGCAGCTGAATTAGGCAAGCGGATTCAGGACAGATTCCGGGCGAAACTCGCTGGACTCAACTGCGTTAAAGACATTCGCGGAACAGGACTTATGATTGGCGTAGAATTAGACGCGCCTTGTCCTGAGCTAACAGCAAAAGCCAAGAACAAAGGTTTGTTAATAAATGTGACTAGCGGCAATGTCATTAGGTTATTGCCGCCACTTGTGATCTCAGACGAAGAAGCCGATCAAATTGTTGATATTGTCTGTGAGCTTATCGAAGAAATCTAAATCGGCTGTGTAGGCCGCGGGAGATTAGTGCAAAACAAGAACGGGCTGCTTACAAGCAGCCTTTTTTTATCCCAGCAAATGGGTAATCGGCAGTTTCTTCTCAATACCGAAACCCTGCGCAAAGTCGACCCCTATATCCCGTAAAATCTCTAGCACCTCATCATCCTCGACATACTCGGCAATCGTCTTCTTGCCCATGAAGTGTCCAATCTCGTTAATCGACTTCACCACTGCATAATCGTTGGGATTGGTCTTGATATCTCTAACAAATATGCCATCAATTTTCAAATAATCGACAGGCAGATTTCGCAGATAAGAATATGAAGACAATCCTGTGCCAAAGTCATCGAGTGAAAATTGAACACCGATAATCTTTAGCTTCTCCATAAATTCTATTGCGCTATCGAGGCTACCTATCGCAGAAGTTTCAGTAATTTCGAAACAAATCATCGAGGTCGGCAATTTGGTCAGATTGAACTGCTCAAGAACAAATTCCATGAAGTCATCTTCAGTGAGAGAATTTCCTGAAATGTTAATTGAAAAAGCACCCAGACCATCAAGTTTAAGAATATTTTCGGCAATAAACTTGAACGCATTCTTAATAACCCACCGATCAATCGCACCCATGCGATTATAGGTCTCAGCAGCAACAATGAAATCCTGCGGGGGCATCGGTTCATTGTTCTCATCCAGAACCGTCAGCAATATCTCGTAGTGGGCATGATCTACGCCATTTTCTACAATGGGCGCGATCTTTTGGCAATTAAGGATGAATCTGTCGTTTTCTAGCGCGTAATCAATTTGCGACACAAACTCCATCACATCCCTACGGTGCTCCATTTCGGAATCACCCGCTTCATAGATTTGTAATCTGTCTCTACCAGCATCTTTCGCGGCATAACACGCTGAATCTGCTCCCTGTAAAATCGCAGACACACTTTCTGTATCTGCGTCCAAGTAAACAACACCACAGCTTGTAGTTAGTTTGAAAGAATCATTATTCCATTTAAATTGAAATCTCTTAATTTCGTCAAAAAGTTTCTTAACGACCGTAAGCCCCGATTCTTTTTTACAACCTTCAATTAGTACACCAAATTCATCCCCGCCTAACCTCGAAAGTATAAACTGGCTACCTTCAAGGTGAGAGGCAAGCAAACCACCCAGCTCTTTAATTAGGGCATCACCTGCATCGTAACCGGCAGCATTGTTAATGACTTTGAACTGGTCAAGATCAAAGTAAGCGACGATATGGCCAATGTTTTGCTTCTTTGCGCTCGCCAATGCTCGAGCTAACTCTCTTTCAAATTCTTTGCGGTTAATCAGTCCTGTTAACTCATCGTGAGTTGCCTGGTGAGTTAACTGATTATGCATATTTTGTAACATGCGATGAGACGCTCGATCTGTCAGCGGAATTTCTGATTCATCCAATATCTTGGCAGTCTGCTCAAAAAACATTGAAGCAAGTTCTTCAGTCATCAACTCATTGGTCTTAACACCCTTTCTGTTAACAAAGACATAAGAGCCGTGTTCTTCATTAGCCCAGGCGACAATTGATATCTGATTCTGCTCCGGTAAATCTTTAAACTCGACCCACTCACCCACGTGCAGTCTAGCAGCGCGATCTAATTGCAGCTTCCAATCATTGTCACCGGATTTTTCTGCAAGGATCTGTTCACGCTTCACTTCCTGCTGAGATACATTACCCAACCCAACTGCTTCTGCAAATGTCTCCTTGGGCATTGCCACCATTTTGACATTTTCTCGACTGCCACCCTCAACAATAAGCTGTCTTAAACTATTGAGCAGAGGAACCCGCTGGCCAGGTTCAAATGAAATAGAATCCAATCCTTGTTCGATTTCATCGAGTAGGTTTTCAGGCTCAATGTACTGCTCGCTGTCGACTGGGTTTGCGGTATCGCCAAGGTGATGAAAAACCTGATCTAGTGCCTGTACCTGACGCTTCCAGTCGGAGCTTTCCTGACCTTGGCGCAAATGTGTGTTGACCATCAGATTGCGCCAACCTGGCATCAGCAGTTTCATCAAAACATCAGGAACTTCACGACCAGAAAAACGGGAGTCGAGTTCGTCAACCACAGCGCGCTGCGCATTAACTAAAGTTTGTTTACCTTCACTTGCTTTTACTGTTCGTTGAACATTGCCCGTAAAAGCTCGAGATTGACGTTCAAGTAACGGCTGCAGTTTCTTTGTGGCAAGATCAAATATCTCGGGGTTTTCATCATAGCTGGAATTGATATCTTCCAAAATATGTTCAACATCTCGGCGGATGCTACCGGACTCAGCACCGCCCAAACGTGCGAGCTGATTGATAACGTCGAGAGCCGGATGCGGGTTATCTTCATCGAAAATATTCCCGGTATCTGTTGCGACCTTGTCGAGCGTAAGCTCTAGTTGACGGATCCAATCCTTGGCGCTACTTGATAGCATTGAATCGTCTTCAATAGTATCAACAAGGTTTTCAACCACAGCCATACTTTCTAGTGCTTCTGGAGCAATGCGTCTGTCTACACCCGTTCGTGAGGCAGTTTCAATTAGCTGCTGTCGTACATTTAACCTTTGCCCAGGTTCGCTCCTGTTCTGCAGTGTCCGCAGTAAATCCTGAACCTCATCTATTTCAATATAGTCTTGATCATCCTCATACTGGGGCTCTTCTTTCATCAGGTTCCGCACAGTGCTAAAAATATCGCCCATTGATGCAGCTTCACCTGACGCTCTTCTGCCAGAAGCTCTTCGGATTGCAGCACGCGAACCACCACCCCTTCGATCCGCTGGTCGATCATCAGAGCGACGACCAGCCTTACGCCCGTCGCGACCCTTTAATTCTTCTTTTAGCTCTCGCAGTTCGCCCAACAAATTCTCTCTGTCATCTACGACTTCATCTTCGGATTCTTCTTTTAAGGCCGCGACTGGCTCAGCTTTTTCTGTGGGCTCTTCCTTTTCTTTTTCTTCTACTACCTTAGGGTCATCGTTAACTATTTGACGCGCAGACACTGTCGAGGATGTCCTGATGTAATCATCGTCGAGATCCGGGAATACTTTGCTGTCTTCCAGTAATTTGGTGACAGAGATATAGAACTTCCTGAACATGGGGACGGCTTTCGCTTCGAAACCGGTATAGACTTTTTGTCTAATTTCTTTACTTAGGTCAACCGTACGAATTGCGTTATCAAACGCGTGGCAAAACACAGCGGTTCCCAACGGGTTGGCTTCGTTGTGGCTCCAAGAATCGACCAACATACCAAGCCTAGCCTGAATTTCTTGAAGATATTTATCGTAGGAACGTTCACTCCTAGAAATCAAATTTGCGACAGCAAGCCAATCTTCAAACTCATCGGTGTTAACAAGCGACAGACGAACCTTGTCTGACCGTTTTTTCTTTCGATCAGCTTCGGCTTGACGCCTTTCTTCTAACAGCGCTCTCAAACCTCTGGGGTTATCTATCTGATCAACAACTTCTTGGGTGAAGGCTTGTGCAACTTGTTTCTTTGCCTTTTCCAGATTAGACATTGCAGCAAAATATTCACTCTGCTCGGCATTGCTCTTGGAATCACGAGCAAGTTTCAATAACTCATTGTCCATGTAGGAGAAAAACCCAGAGTTCATATCCGGCAGCACTTTCGTGACTTCACGCCTGATCGCCCTAATGATTTTCTTTGCATCTGCAGGGCTAATTTGACCCCCGCCTAACCCATCCCGGGCAAGATCAATGTTCTCATTAGTAGATTCGCCTTGCTGGCTACCAGCATCTGTAGATGCCGCTCTAGCTTCCGTTGCTGGGCGAACGCCACCGGAAAACGTTCTGTTTCCTTCCGCTTTTTGAAAACCACCAACCCGAGCAGGCTGCTTACTTGTATCTCGTGATCCAAGCCCCTGAGAAGCTGATTTCGGCTTAGAAAGACTAGCGGCTCGACTGTTTGAATAATTTAGCAAGGCCGTTATTGCATCGTCATCCATTCCTGCGTGGAATTTGATACCGACACCCGTGTGCATCACTCTGATGATTTGGCCTTCAAGCCGGAAATGTAGGTCTTTGGTCTGAGTCGGTACGCTGTAGTGAATACCAACTGTTTCACCTGGATTAATCCCCGGCATGGTGCTACGGACTCGCCCAGTTTCCTGTTCCACGAGCAACATGCCACCGTTACAAAAATCCCGAATGGTACAAAGCCAAGAACGGCCGACCTGCGGATGAACTAGAGCATTCAACTCAATGGCATATCTGGGATTTTGGCGTTTGTCCATCGTCTCTCTACTGCTGGAGCATTAGTTCTTCATTTTCAATTAAATTTACAAAATATCTGTCCGAGAACAGCTTCGTCGAGAATTTGGTGAATCATTAAGTGATGCTCTAATTATAACAAAGAATCAGCAATTGATATGCAGTTCGGGCGTATTAGGTTAAAGCTTGCGAGATAGTATCGAAGTAATAACTTTTAGTATTACCAAAACCCGCTAATTTCAAGCGCCGAGGCGTCCGAAATCAGCTTCGTGCTGCGCAAGCATTTTCCTGCACCTCTTCTGTTGACAATTTGTGCAATACAGCAAAGGCTGGAAGGATTACGTTTATCAGAACGGCTAACTCCTCACACGAGCAACAGCTTGCTGCCAACCCTTGTATAGATCATCACTCTCGCTCTCCTCCATCTGGGGTGTAAATGCACGCTCTCTTTGCCAATGCGCTGAAATCTCATCCAAGGATTGGTAGATACCAACCTGCAAACCGGCCAAATAAGCCACACCCAGGGCAGTTGTCTCCGTAACTTTAGGGCGATCTACGGGAATGCGAGCTATATCAGCGAGACTCTGAGATACCCAGCTATTTGCGACCATACCTCCGTCCACACGCAATATTGTCGGCATGACACCGTCTTTTGCCATCGCTTCCAACAAATCTCTTGTTTGATAACAAACCGATTGCAGCGTTGCGGTGACAATATCATCAACGCTGCTATCACGCGTAAGCCCCAAGATACCTCCTCTTGCGTCAGGGTCCCAATAGGGGGCGCCTAAACCCGTGAACGCTGGTACAAGATAAACGCCGTTTGAAGATGGATTAGCTGTCGCAACCGCTTCGGTTTCCGATGCGTGAGATATCAATTTAATACCATCCCGTAACCATTGAACTGCCGCTCCTGCGACAAAAATACTACCTTCTAAGCCATAGGTGACTTTGCCGTCGAGTCTATAGCCGACAGTAGTTAACAACCGATTAGAAGATACAATGGGCTTATCGCCAGTATTCATAATAACAAAGCAGCCAGTACCGTAGGTGCTCTTTGTCATCCCCGCACTAAAACAGCATTGCCCAATCAAGGCCGCTTGCTGATCTCCAGCCATGCCTCCGATGGGAATCTCTGCTCCCAGATGCTCCGACGCTGCCGTGCCGAAATCCGCAGCACAATCCAGAACCTCGGGAAGCAGCAACTCTGGAATGGCAAGCTCTGACAGCAGTTCTTTGTCCCATTGCTGAGAATGAATGTTAAATAACATTGTTCGAGACGCATTGGTTGCGTCGGTTTTGTGACTCTGACCATTGGTCAGTCGCCAAAGCAGAAAACAGTCAACCGTACCAAAGAGCAGCTCACCACGCTCAGCGCGTTCCCTTGCACCCTCGACATTATCGAGCAACCAGGAGACCTTCGTACCTGAGAAATAGGCATCCAGCAGCAAGCCGGTCTTCTGAGTAACACTGTCACCTAAGCCACGCTTCTCAAGCTCAACGCAATAATCTGCTGTGCGCCGATCCTGCCAGACAATCGCATTGTGGATGGGCTTACCAGTTGATTTATCCCAGATTATCGTCGTTTCCCTTTGATTTGTAATACCGATCGCTGCAATCTCAGATGCTGCAATATCGAGTTTCCTAATACATTCCCTAGAGACGTCGAGCGTACTCTGCCAAATTTCTTCGGGATCGTGTTCGACCCAACCGTCTGCGGGAAAAAACTGTGTGAATTCCTGCTGCGCAACTGCAAGTATTTCTGACCTTTCGTTGAAAATGATTGCCCTCGAACTGGTTGTTCCCTGATCGATTGACAAGATATATTTTGACATAGTCATCTTTCCTTATTTTGACTGACACCCGCACCTTGTTTCTACGTTTCGAGCTAGATGCGAACGAGCTTCTCGTATAGCTCGAAACTAACAAAAATAGCCGTGTTTTGTAAGACCGATCAATCGTTCAAAACCAAACCAGCATGCCATGAACTCGACCTACTCTGGATATATAGCACAACTTTCATTCAACGCGACTTTGGGTGATGATAATGAAAGTCGCCGCACTTGGGAGCATTAAACATGACATTTGCACTTTTTCCACCTGTAAAAAAAATCCGCATGAGAAAAAGCACTTTCTCTTTAGCGTCACGAAGATACATTGTGCTGACGAATCCATGCTCCCATCAACTCTTGGCCAGCATCGAAAGATTTCAGTCATTGTTACCATTTGAAACGGAGATCACATTTGGTAATCCCAAACCAACTTCAACATTGCTTTGGATCAAAAATCCTATTTCAGCCCCTCACAATTCGAGCAAACGATCCTCCGTGAAGCTGACCGCAGATAGCAAGGACAATTACGAATTGCTATGTCAAGCAGACGCATTAACCATTACGGCAGCGACCGAAAAGGCTATTTATTGTGGCCTTCAAACGCTGGCACAGGTGTTCGAAGACATTCAGTGGCGAAGTACAATGCAGAGTGCAAAGCAGAGTGAAACGTCAACACCAACATCTTTGCCTTGCTTTACAATCACTGACTGGCCTGACTTCAAAGCCAGAGGCGTGATGCTTGATATCAGTAGAACCAAGGTGCCCACCATGGAAACTCTGTTATCGCTCATCGAGCAACTCGCTGCACTGAAATACAATCAACTACAACTTTACACAGAGCATACGTTTGCCTTCTCGAATCACGAACAAGTATGGCGAGACGCGTCCCCCTATACAGCAGCTGACATCATGAGGGTTCGAAAATTCTGTGAAGACCGATTCATCGATCTGGTGCCAAACCTCAACTCTTTTGGTCATATGGAACGCTGGCTTCGACATTCGGAATATGAGCATCTTGCAGAATGCCCGAATGGGTTCATTCATCCCTTCGGCGGCAAAAAAATCCCATTCGGCAGCACACTGAAACCCAATGCAGCGAGCATCAAATTACTGCAAGAACTTTACGACGAATACTTACCCTTATTCGATAGTCAATATTTCAATATTGGCGGGGACGAACCCTGGGAGCTAGGCGAAGGTTGGAGTAAATCGAAATGCGAAAAGCTAGGCACTACCAACGTCTATATCGATTTTCTCTCCAAGATCAAAAAGCAAGTTAATCAGCGAGATCACAAGATGATGTTCTGGAGTGACATCGTGCTCAAAGAACCTGAATGTTTGAAAAAACTATCGAAAAATTTAGTCGCTTTAAACTGGGGCTATGAAGGCAATCACCCCTTTGCGCACGAATGTAAAGCCATGGCCGCGCAGAAAATTCCATTTTATGTCTGCCCGGGAACATCGAGCTGGAATTCGATTACTGGCCGAACAACAAACATGCAGACAAATCTGGCGAGCGCTGCACGCCAAGGTAAAAAATATGGCGCGGATGGCTATCTCGTGACTGACTGGGGTGATCATGGTCATCACCAATACTTGCCAATTAGCTATGCTGGTTTCCTATTGGGGGCATGTCACGCCTGGAATCACCAAGGAACAGGTAAGGTTGATCCTATCCTCGGCATCAATCGAAGCTTTCTCGATGACAAGACAGGAAAAACAGGGGAAATTCTTTGGAAGATGGGGTTGGTGATGGATAAGGCGCCGTCGAAACTACGTAATCAGACAATTTTTAATCAGTTACTCTTCTGGAACATGCAACAAGAGCCTTCGACAGTAGAAGACATTCCAGACGCCCAACTTGAGCTTTGCGAATCTGAATTGCTTCATCTTGAGGAACAAATACCTCAAATAGCGCCCTCGGCTGGCAAAGAACTGCTGCAGAGCGAACTCGGCAACGCTATCGCGCTCGCACGCCACGGTATTCATAGGCTGCAGGTTCAGCGGGGCGCCCAGCTTAATCACAGCGATTTAAAGAAAAACCTTAAGAAAGCGATAAAAACCCACAAGACCGTTTGGAAAACACGAAACCGGGTCGGAGGGTTAACCGAAAGCTGCGACCATTTAGAACAAAGCCTCAGGGCATTGAAATGAATCAGGTCGATTTCCAGCCAATTAATCCAGTCTATTGAGAGATATCACTCACCTTCATCAGCCCACATCACTTGTATCTCGCACCAGTATAGGGGCAAAATGGATCACCCTTTTCATCAGAAGATATTTTCGCTGTTGAAGAACAAAACCAAAAAAACCATTAACCAAATAAATTGTTTTCATTGGAGGCAAGTATGCGCGATGTAGTAATCGTAGATAGTGTAAGAACAGGATTGGCCAAGTCATTTCGAGGGACTTTCAACCTAACAAGACCAGACGATCTGGTTGCCCATTGCATCGATTCTTTGCTTGCGCGCAACCCAAAGCTTGACCCGTCTGAAGTAGAAGACGTGATTGTCGGTGCTGCATCACAAACAGGTGAGCAAGGCGGTAACCTGGCTCGATTAGCAGTTGTACTCTCAAATTTACCACTGACAACTGCTGGCACAACAATTAGCCGAGCATGTTCATCAGGTCTAAACTCGATTGCCATGGCAGCCACACAGGTAGCCTCCGGTTACTCTGAAGTGATGATCGCAGGTGGGGTTGAATCTATTTCTGCTGGTCAAAGACAGTCGCACGGTAAATCAGAACAACATCCAACGATTCTTGAAAAGTCTCCTGCCATCTTTATGGCAATGGGAAACACAGCTGAAGTCGTCGCTAATCGCTATCAGGTGACACGAGAAGCACAGGATGAATTCTCTTTTCAATCACAAATGCGTACCGCTGCAGCTCAGAAAGCAGGTCTTTTTGACGACGAAATTTCACCAATGACCGTTAAATGGCAGAAAATTGTTAACAAAGAAACCAAAGAAACTGAAATTGTTGAAGGTACTGTTTCTAGTGACGAATGTAACCGAGCGACTACAACGCTTGAAAGCCTTAGCGCTCTGAAGCCTGTATTCGCTGAAGATGGCAGTGTGACTGCCGGTAATGCATCTCAGCTTTCTGACGGTGCATCAATGACCTTGGTCATGAGCGCTGAGCGTGCAGAGCAGCTTGGACTCGAGCCACTAGCTTACTTCCGCGGCTGGTCTGTGGCTGGTTGTGAACCTGACGAAATGGGTATTGGTCCCGTATTCGCAATTCCAAATCTGTTGAAGTCAGCTGGACTGACTATGAAAGACATCGACCTTGTGGAACTTAATGAAGCATTTGCTTCACAGTGTCTCTACAGCCGAGACAAGCTGGAAATCGATCCAGAAATCTACAATGTTAATGGCGGGTCAATTTCTATTGGTCACCCATTTGGCATGACTGGATCACGTCTGACTGGCCACATCGTTCGAGAACTCAAGCGACGCGAGAAGAAATTCGGCATCGTTAGCATGTGTATTGGTGGCGGTATGGGTGCAGCTGGCTTGTTCGAAGCTTGCTAAAACTGCTCAACACCCACCTCCAAGGGTAAGTAAAAAGGGTCTCTATTGAGACCCTTTTTTTTGCTCCAATTTAAGTTCACGAGCTTGTTCAAATTTCAGCGCGCAGCAGAGGCGTTAGCAGAGGCTTTCACATAAGAGCTCAAAGAAGACTTTACAGATTCATCCACTGAAGCGTTCACAGAAGCGGCAGCAGAAACGGCAGCAGTAGCAGAGAGGTCTTCAGGCAAGCCTACATGCATTCGGCCATGCTTATAATCAACCGTAAGCACAAAATGTTTTAACACTTCGTAACCTACTATACCCTTCACACTCTTAGACCTTCTGTGCGAACCAACGATTGAAGCACTTTTACTGATAGGTTTTACTGAATGACCATCTGCGACGACGGTTGTAGACACGTTCTTGATGCCAAACGGACCAAACTGAACTTCAGGCAGGTGAAAATTTTCTACCACATTGGTTTCGACAATCCCCGAAACAAGCCCTTTTTCCACACGGTACTCATCTAACCACCCAGCACTGTGGGCAACCATTCGCTCGATGAACAAACCACCAGTACTACCCGTATCCATTAATACCCAAATGTTCTTTTCATCATTAAGACGTGTTTTAACGATGGGCATACCAATCCGCTTGTTGAAACGCATATCGATGTTTTTCAGCTTCTTGAGATTAATTGAACCGTGCTCTATCATTCTCATGCGCTTATTTGGGTAATCTATTTGCATGACCATTTGCGCAAAGAAGTCCTGGCCTAACAATACAAGCGACTTAAAATCGCGTATCTCGACCATATTGTCTAATTCAACGTTAACCCCATACAGTTCAACAGGTACGCTATTGTACGTAGATCTTTGAGAACGACCAAACACACCTGCAATCTCAACTTTTCCACTCGGCGTAAATTCATTCTTATTCGCAAGTACAAACTGTGAGTTTATACCATTGATATTTGCACCACTATCCAACACAGCCCGCCCTGACTGGCCGAGCACTTTAATCGGTATGGTGATGTGTCCCCTATCTAATTGAAACTCAATCCACTTGCTAGCACCACCAAATGCCATGCTCGAAAACAATAAAACCAAAGATAACAACCAACGCATAGAGCCCCCTCTTGTTGATAAATCATACTTACAGGCTATCTAATCCAACAAACACTACTGTATATTTTTCAATCAATTCGAACGGTTAAACTAGATGCCGTAACAAACATCACGAAAACAAACACTGCACAATATAAAGTGCCATCAAAAAGTCCTAAAGACAATGTCGTCCGTACAAAAAACTGAAAAAGCATCCTGGAAAAGCATAGCTTAGAGTCATGATAAGTTCTAGAGAACAGTGAATGCTGGTAGCAGGCACAATCGTCTCTATTTCGCTATTTATCTTAACTTCCTAATAGACAACGTTCCCTTACAGCCTCTAGATGCCGACCATCTTCCGCGACCAGGGATAACTTGACGACAATATTGACCCAGTAAAGCGAAAACCAGATTGGATCGATGCCTCCATTACTGGGAGATGTCTCGGCGCGCTGCCATTTGTCGCCGACTCTCTCATTAGTTTTAAGGTGAAAGAACCATGCACCTAGCTCTTCCAGCTTGCCATAGGGGCGCATATCAATGCGCTCGTTAGCTATCAAATAATTGTCGGTAAAACTCGCAATGCCAGTTTCCTCTTTAGCCTCGCGCCTTGACGCATCTCGAGGGTTTTCATTCTTCTCAATCGTACCACCAGGCACTTGGGTACCCGCATTGGGAAAACCCACATGATCAAACACCAGCAACTGATCCTGATGAGTGATATAGGTGAAAACACGATTTCTTCTCTTTAAATCCATGGTTGTTAAATCCAAGATACCTAAATCCAATGCACCTAAATTCAAGGTTTTTGAACCCAAAATTTATTGAATCCAGAGCTTCACTAGATGACTTAACGACAATAAGTTATAAATCAGCGCAGCCTCGCGCAAAGGCATTCAGGCCTTTTCGAGCGCTAACGTTAAAACCGAAGTCGAACGTCAGCATGTGTGTCGGTGGCGGCATAGAGGCGGCAGGAATGCCAGCTTTCAACGAGCTGAAGAACTAACTGCCTCGCAACGAAATCGAAAAAAGGGCTCTTTTGAGACCTATTTCCCTGATTTTAGTTGGCAGTGGGATCTTCAGGCAGGCCTACATGCATTCGACCATGTTTGTAATCTACTGTAAGCACAAAATGTTTTAACACCTCGTAGCCAACGATTCCCTTCACACTCTTAGACCTTATGTGCGACCCAGTTACAGAAGTCGCTTTACTGAGAGGTTTCATTACTTCACCGTCGGCAACAACAGTTGTCAGCACATTCTCAATACCGAACGGGCCAAACTGAACCTCAGGCAATTGAAAGTTATCGGTGGCATTGGTTTCAGCAACCCCTCTTACCGCCCCTTTCTCGACCTGATATTTATCCAACCAGCCAGCACTCTTTGCTAGAAAGCGCTCAATGATCAACCCCCCGGTACTACCTGTATCCAGCAACACCCAGATATTCTTCTCATCATTTAGACGAGTTTTGACGATTGGCATACCAAGCTTCCTGTTGATGCGCATATCGATATTTTTGAGTTTCTTTAGGTTTATCGAGTCATGGTCAATCATTCTCAAACGCTTATTCGGGTAATCAATTTGCATCACCATCGTTTGAAAGAAGGCGCGACCTAACAATACGAGTGAATCAAAATTACGCATCTCAACCATATTGTCTATCTCAACATCAACACCATACAACTCAACTGGAACCTTGTTATATGTCGACCGATGCGCTCGACCAAACACGCCTTCTATCTCCACTTTGCCACCTGGCGTAAATTTATCCTCGTTGGCGATGACAAATAGCGAGTTAATACCATTAATACCAGCACCGCTATCCAGCATGGCACGCCCTGCCTGCCCATGCACTTTAACGGGTATGGTGATATGTCCATTATCTATCTGGAAGGGTAGCCATTGCGTCACACCAGCGACGGCAGAACTCGTAACTAACAAAGCAATAATAAACAACCAGCGCATAACTTCTCCGTATATCCTTCAGCTTTCTTGATGTTTACCGGGGTAACAACAAAGCACAATTGATCAAATTCTAACCAATTCACTCGACTGCGAAATTAAGCGTAACAAAAATGACTGCCGTTGACCAAGGATGTTGACCCGCTAAGGTTCAAACCTGACCGGACCGATGCCTCCATCACTGGGAGATGTCTCGGCGTGCAGCCATCTCGCCCAAGCTCTATTGTTGGATTTATTTCAATAGACATATGCAGTCAGCTCTTCATTATTGTTTCAGGGGCGCGTATCTTCTTGCTCGCTAGAAAAAAAATTAATGTCAGTCAAATTCGCAATTCCAGCTTCCTACTTAGACTGGCGGATTGCCGAATCTCGAGGGTATTCATTCTTCTCAATTGCACCACCAGGCACTTGAGTACCCCCACTGGAAAAACTCATATAATCACACGCCAGCAATTGAACCTGATGAGTGATATAGGTGAAAACACGATTTCTTCTTTTTAAATCCATGGTTTCCAAATCCAAGTTCTTGAATCCACGCTTCATTAAGTTACCTAATTAAAATAGTTAGAGGTCAGAGTTGCAGCTATCCAATAGCTTCTCAGAAGGCCGATTGAAAGATATTTCAAACGAAAATTATTCAATATCAGACGAACTGTAGAATGAGAGAGTTTATTCACATGAATAGCTTTCGGAAAAATAATGAAGCCCCCCCGATAGTATTGAACTCACTCTTTTTAGTGAACCATTCTATATTGCCCCTAATCGCATTCATTCAACCTTAAGAGCTCAGGATTCTATTCAGCAAGATATGGAGTCTTTCTACGCTTCCTCTTGGACCATCACAGATTTCACTATTGTAAAGCAGCTACTAACTGACAGCAGACTAACAATTGATTGTCGAAGCGTCGGTATCATTCGTGACTCAGGAGCCAATCATCCAGTAACCGAAGCGCTGGCCAACATGATGGGGCTTGACGAATCCGTTTACAGCCGACTTCGCAGGCTCGTGCAAAAAGCTTTCACGCCCGAGAGCGTGGAAGCTTTCAAACAGAAGATCGAACGAACAGTAAAGCATCACATCACTGAACTTGAAAGTCTCCAAGAAGTAGACCTGGTAACAGCTTATGCCAAGCCTATTCCTACGATTGCTCTCGCTGAATTTCTGGACGTCGACTGGTGACCACGCGCTGTTCAAACAATGGACCGATTCACTGCTAAAAAAGAGCTACCCAATGCTAACAGGTGCGCAATGGGATGAACTAGTCCTCGCTGATAAATCGCTCCGTGATTACCTGAAACGAATCGTTCATTAACGAAGATCAACGCCCTGCGACTACTTGATCAGCGCGTTTGACAAAAACGCCTCGATGCTGACTTTCTGAGCGAGGACGAAGTGGCAGAAATGTGTTGTCTTTTGATTGGCGCAGGCAATTTCACGAAAACCGACCTCATAGCAATTCAATTCTTGCCCTCCTTCAACATCCAGAACAAAACATAAGCCTAAAGGCGATGACTCCATCAATTGAAAACGCGATTGAGGAATACCTGCGTTTTGACAGCCCAGCGCTGGCAATTCGAAGGCTCATTTTGGAAGATATTGAGATTAAGAAAAAACTGATAAAAAAGGGAAGCGTTCTAAACGCTGATATTAGGCGCAGTAAACCATGACCCTCAGAGCTTCGAAACTCCAGATCAATTTAACACCTCATTAAAACGCTCACTACACTTTTTTTTGGTAGAGGTATCCACCACTGCCTTGGCGCACCTCGCGCCAGACTAGAAGCACAAGTTGCAGTGGCTGAATTTTTTCCCGCCTTTCCTCGAGCAATAATGCTTCAACATTCACGTAACAAAACGATGAATTGTCGCGGGTGTCGGACACTAAGCGTTAGGCTTTAACATATCGGTACAATTTATCCACCACGCGAAAGCCAACTGATTCATACAACTTAATTGCGGAAACATTGTCGACGACAGTCCTCACTACCGCTTGTTTCATACCTTGCTTGTGAAGATATTTTAAGCCTGAGAGCAATACCGCCTTGGCCAGGCCCTTGCGTCGATGCGCTGCGCGCGTACCCACTGGATCTAGTTCTCCAACAAGCGTGATCGGATCAACCAGAAATAACGCAAAGGACGCAAACTCGCCTAACGAATTGACTGCTGCGAGATCAAGATCATTTCTTCCCTCGGACCATTGAACAAACCGACAAGTGTTTTCAATAGACCAGTCATTGGGTTCGACTAGGCCAGCAAACGCATCACACTGCACGCCAGATCTTTGTACAATATCTGTCTCGGGATTAAATGCACGAATACAATATCCGTCGGCAAGGGATGGTTCCTCAATAGCGCCCTGTAGACTACGGAGCATATACACTTCCTGCGCTGCTTCCCTCTCATAACCAAATTCAGTTAGCAGCGAAGTCAGCCAAAAATCTTTCCCATAAGCAACGGTTCGCATCGAATCACTCGAATCACCCTCCTGAACCAACGACGGAAGATACTTCTCTGCGTGTTTAATTATTTGCGCGCCTAGTTCATGTATTCTTTGACCTGGGTGTATTAGCATGCGCCAGGAATTTGAATCAGCATCAACTGTCTCAATTGGTTGAGGACACAACCAAAGATACGACTGAATCTCACCGTCAGTATCGCGCCAGAATATGTGATGAGCGGGGTCACTATCGAACATGGCCTGATAAGTACCCACTGTAGATTTACCTGTTGTCCAGTAGTCAGGAAGTGAGGCCCAGCGTTCTCTGCCGACAAGGAACGCTTTGACATCGGGTATATCTACTATGCCTTTGAATTTTTCCAGAACCAGTTTCACTTTTTTCGGCCTCCATCGGTCGGCAAAAGCTCAAAAAGCAGAGCGCAGTCATAGTACCTAAATGCCGCCAACACCCATCGTAAACGTTCCTTCGACTCTGCTTCTGACCAATTGTCCAACTGCCAATTCACTAGAGTAAGCCCAATTAAAGCAGCGATGCTAACCCGCAGGTCTTCGAGAAACTCTACTGGCGAGTATGAAATACCATTGGATTCTAGCGCATGCAGATAGATATCAATCATATCTTCGCCATAAAGCTCCCGAAAATCAGTAGGCCACAACAGAACCACCATATAGGCGAAATCCCATGCTGGAGGAAACACAGACCACATCTGAAAGTCGACGAGTCGAGCAGGAACAGTCTCATCCTCAGCGAGCAGAAAATTCCAGAGTGCAGCGTCACCATGACCCACACACATTGGTCCACCATCATCAATGTGCCTTAACAGCAGAGCCTGAAGATCTGGGAGTAACATCGCAAATAATTTGCGCTCAGCAACCGACCATTGTTCCACGGAAGATTCAATCTTGTCTTGATAGGCACTGATGGCCAGCGGCATAATCGCTGTCAAAAATTCATCAGTCCACTGAAAAGCAAATTCTCCTGAGCCCAAATCGGGATGATCCCACCAACGAGCATGTAAACTCGCAAGGACTTTAACAGCATTTTTATATTGAGGCAGGTGGGCTTCAACTGGTCCATGATAGCTAATGAGTTCGCCCGAAATCTTCTCAAGTAGCAGTAAGCCAATATCTTCTGCGTCTAACCACCTGACGCCATAGCACCTGACTAACCCAGCTAGCTCATCATTCCCTGCTTGAAGCTGAAAGAATTGCATTTCACGTTCTGCGGTTCCTGCTACATTTCTGCCTGCTTTCAACACTAGTTCAGCAGGCACAACACCGAAAAATTGGGGATACAACTCAACCTGAAGCTCCAGAAAGAACGCGTTGTTACTCTCACCATTGCTTAGAAACTCAAACCCAGCTGGTTTGGCACTGACCGATTTCACTATGGGTCCCTCGATGTTAAGCCATGCTTGAATCATCTCATCAAGAAGTTTTGGGTCAGTAAATTTACTTAACTGATAGATATCCATTGGATGGGTATTCGATTCTTTCTTGTTTTGAAAATGATCGCTGTCTGCCTTTATCTCATCAAAAAACCACCTTAAGTCCTAATTCTCTCAAGTAACGGCATCTATCGTGAGATTATTCCTGTTGCAATAGGTGAGCGACGTACGCGGCAGTAAAGGCAGCTTCCTGAAAAACTTTTAGACCTGTCTCCGAAAACAAAATAGGTAGCGGGTGTCCTGCCATAGTTGACTTGATCTGTGCTGGCGAAAGCAACAAGACATCAATCTCACCGATGAGCTGAATAGCAGATTCAAGCTTAAAACTGACAGCACCTCCAGCAAATTTGCCTTTGGTCATACGCTCTTTTATGACAACCTGATCGACGCTGTAATCTTTCATCAGCTTTGAAAATGCAAATTGAAATTGCTGAAGATCTTCACGCAAGTACACTTTTTTCAAGGTCATTTTACGTATCCGACAATCTGGCACATTAAACTGGCCAAGCTCCAATCCCAGCAAACTAATTACGGCATCACTACCGGTGAGTTCAACACCGCAAATTCTCATTCTTGATCCTCGATTGATTCAGGCAATTGCATTTGACGCAGCATACGCTATTTTTCCCAGTAAAATACCTCGTTAATTGGCATGTCAAGAACATGGGCAATTCGAAATGCGCTTTCCAATGAAGGTGAGTACTGTCTTTTTTCAATCGCCGCAATCGTCTGGCGTGTAACACCAATAAGACCACCAAGATCTGCCTGCGTCATCTGCCCACGTTGTTCTCGCAGTTCACGAACACTATTCGCGACGGGAATGATCGCTGCCATGACCTAGAGGCCAAACCGATAGTAATCTACCTGTAAGACGTATTCGGTCAACTGACCAATCGTAAGACTCCCAAGCACCGTATAGAACAGTATGTTTCCGTCGTCGGATACAAAATAGAAACCAAAAGACAGCAACACACCAATAGTTGAAACATAATTCCATAGATGGGCTGCACGATCAAAAAATCTGCGCGCTCGCTCGTCGTTTGCCGCATTGACTTTTTTTTGGCAATAGAATCATGATAACAATATTACCAAAAACGGACACCACCGCGAGAATAATCGTGTACACAATCAAGGTCGGCATCGTCGGTGGCGCAAACATTTCGAGCGTGAAAGACATCGACGAGGTTTGCACAAAATAGAACAAATCGAAAAATATTAGACTCGCGATCATTATCCAAGCCGACTTTTCTTGAAAGGCCATAATCAATTCTCGGTGTTAAATATTATTAACACCGAAAGATAGAAGAGACAGTTGACTTGAAGCCCATCACCCATTGTTTCAAGTGCCCGACCGATATCATCAAGCTCGAGATACGCTAACCCAGTTCTATCTGATCAGAATGATGAAAATCGAGTATCACCATAAAACCAACAAATGCCCCAAGCGCCGGAATTTTTAGTCACAACGAAAACTTTAGGCTTCTTCTGCAAAAACGAAAAATATAAAGCCACTGATGCAGCCACGCCGTCTTCACTTTGCGCTGTTTCACTAGATGAGAACACCCCTCTTTGTTGCACAGCGTAGGCAGCGACCGAGGCATCCTCAACCGCCAACTACAAACTCCAGTTAGCTCCGAAGTAGCGATAAATAAGGACTTTTATGACATTCGCGTGTTTCGCAATCAGGCTGACGGGGACTGCGGCGTACCCTCGCTCAAGGAACGGCTCGGTCGCGGCACCGAGTATCGCACTGGAGGTTCTATCGCGATCTCGTCGCAAGACGTTGGTTGCTTTATTATTCATTGCCGACATATTTAATTAGCTGAACGTTCAGTTAATTAAACGCGGTAGTGGCGAAAAAGCAATTTCCCCGCCTCTAAACACTAACCTAGGCTTCTCAGGGGAAGTGCGCTTGCAGCTTCAAGTTGAGCGATTAGAAGCAATTCGCCAAGTTTGAAGAGGGGATCGAGCAAGGAAACAGCTTCCTAGGGGTTTGAACGGATCTTTTAGGCCTGCGAAGAATGCAGATTCTGGTTGTGATATCTTCATTTAGTTAATGACTAAGGGTAAAAAGCTGCGATGGCCATTGAGATAGAAACGCGAGGCGAAAAAACGGAACACGGTTGGCGCGACCTAGATGGATTTGTCGGCCCAATGCAACCCGGATTCGGCCCCAGAACAGATCCTAAAGCATCTATTTTCAACGGGTCCGTATATCGGAGACCAACTCCCAGGGTTCTCCTACCGAGGTGTCTCGGGCAATCGCTACCATTTCTCGTGTGAATCTAAACCAACCATCATGGTATTTTTTCCTGCTGTTTGGTGACCACCTTGTCGCACGCAACTCGTGCAGTTGCAGGAAAAAATGCCAGCATTTAGAGCCCTTGGAATTAGAGTGCTTGCCCTCGGTTACGAAGAGCCAGAAGCGTTAAGGGACTTCCAGAATGCCTACGGCATTACCTATAAACTATTACCGGATCCTCATTCAAAGATAATACGAGACTATGGAATTTTAAGCACTCTCATTGCCGAAGACCAACATCCATGGCTTGGCATTCCCTTCCCTGGAACCTACGTGACCAACCCTGCGGGAGACATTACCCACAAGCTTTTTGAAAACAATATTGTCTTACGAGTTGGCTCTGAGGAATTGCTGAGAGCAGCAGAAGGCGACCTCTGAATGAGTATGTTGGCAAACCAGCAGATTCAAATGTAGCTCCAGCGGAAGCTCAACCAAATGTGTTTTTAGAAGAACAACAGCTAACGGCATGAGTTCTGAGGCATCTTGTTTGTCAAAGAGAAGTACCTGCGGGGCGGCACCTTTACGCTGACCTAACTCCAGAAGGTATGGTGCCTTTTGAGGTACCTCTTGAACCGCAATCTAAATTAGACATTCGAGCAATCATTCGACCCATAAGTGAAGCCCCCACCGTCATAGGCACAGGTGAAGTGATTCTGGTGCACCATGGACTGGTAGAGCTTAGATTATTTATCACCGCAAATACCGTATTTACATCCAGTGCCAAGTCTAAAATGATAGACCTAACGGGAAATTTCAGCTGGCAAACTTGTGATGATGAAGTTTGTGATATCCCTAGGCACACCCGATTTAGAATAAGTGTGCCAATAGAAATTTTCGTCGTGCCCGACTTTATAACAAAGCGAGGAAACTCAAGAGTTTGTGCAATGAATGGTGTAAGACACTTCAAAAAGTGTGTCGTAACGTAGACAAAGCTCACTGCACGCCCACTTACCGACCGCTACTCCATTCGATCGCTGTAATCCCACGAAGTTATTTGGACAGGCTTCAATCTCACCACGTACTCTTCTTCACTTCGACTTAAAAGCCATTTTGCTAGACGACTTTCTGTTCCCCCTAGAAAACGCTGCAGTAAAATATTCAGCGTCTCTCTGGTGTTCTCTTTGGTTAGTGTGATGTTCGCTTTACCTCTGACCCCGTAATAGGGAGGATCATTCGGAGCGATTTCAAAAGAGCATTTGTTATTAACGATTAGATCCGACACCAGCTGGCTGTTTTCATGTGATACACAAAGTAAATCGCCCTCTTGAGCATCGAAAATATACCAAACCGAACATAAGGTGGGGTAACTATCGGTACTCGTCGCAATACGCATCGGAATCGTCGAAGCGGTTAAGAATGACCTTATATCCGCTTCTGACCAAGCACTGGATTTATTGAGAATCATAGGATCACACGACCTGTCTAAGTTGATAAATTGAGTCTGAACTCTCCCAAAAACAAGAACTTTTGTAAACTAATCATTCATCGCTATTGATTGCAAAGGGAGCTGCTGGACAATTCTAGCATCACCGACTAATTCATCCCGTCCGCAGACATGGTATGCGCAAGATCAATCGATCTTGCTAGTAGTTGGTCTATTTGCAAAGCAACCAAAGGGCTGTACTTAAAGCCCAGAAATGCACACTTCGAAAGCTCTATCACGGCAGCCAACACCATCTCCTCCCGCTCAGGTTCAGCCAGAAATGGTAACAAGCCGGTGAAAAATTCATACTGGTCCGACTCACCTTCCTGATCCAGAACCTGACACAGCATCTCTATAGGCTGGGTCAGCTCACGATAAACTATTTCGCTAAAATCCATGGCAAAACCTAATTCCTTTCGCGATTATCTTTCTTTCAGCTCTTTCGCCAATAAAGCCGGTGTCGTCAAATTTGATAGGAGAAATGGCCCCACCTTACGTACACCACACAAGACAGCAACGAAAGCAGCGACTTGCATTAATGCCGCGATTGCCGCAAAGCCAAGGCAAAGTGTCGAAAGTAGCGGCGCATCGGCGAGTATTCTCCATCCAACTAGCAGAGCAATTGGCGTGCCTACGCTACCGGAGAGCTGTAATAGTAGTTTCTTCCAGCGAACAAGTTCGTGGTAGCTTCCAAACTGCATTTTGAATCGTGGTTCAAAGTACCAAAGAAAAACATAAGAATAACGAACACCAAGCAACAGACCAGTGTATGTTTTGATCAATGGCTGGAGGCACAAAGCCAATATGACAACTGATACTATAAGCAGAAGAATGCTGTCTGCGGTCATCGCCAAAAGACTTGATGCAAGCAACAGGTACTCAAAGATAAACCCCACCCATGCGGGCGCCTCCAAGAACTGGTTGCGTCTGTGTAGCTTGTTGCTAACCCTAGTAAGGTCTTGGCTAAGCAGTGAGCTTTCACCCACTTCCATTCCCTTTAAGCACTTCAAGCACTTTTGCCAATCGCCTACGCGATACGTCATTGAATCCAAATCACGCTCGACTTGATCCAACATCTGTCTCCCTTCATGCAATGTCAATTTCTGTCCCATGTCGCTAAGCTGTTGGTATCCAGCCCATACACCAGCCGGCCTTGGCGACTAATCGATTTTGGAACAATGCACATCCGCCCCACTCTGGCGTTTCACTATCTTTATAGAATCTACAATTGCTACAAAGCTGATCTGAACCAGCCGTACCCATCTTGTCCGTTCTAGTGGCATTTGTTGCGACCTCAACATATTTCAATCCAAGAGCCGCGGGATCATTGGCGGGCACCTTCGTTGCAGCGGCAGCTGACAGGGGCAGACTGACTTGGCCGAGTAGAGGTAATGAGGCAGACGCCGCAGTGAGTTTGACGAAATTTCTTCGAGATACCATGAGTATTCCTTGTTTCATTAATTACCACCTTAGTACGCACAAAGTGATCTAGGGGATCAACTACATTAGCATTAAAAATGCTACCCAATTCGAAAACACGATGAAGTTAAAAAAAGTCCAATCTGACCGGTTTCGCAAGCGATGAGACATTTGAACGTTCAGCCATAATGACTATATTCACGCATTATGTTCCCTTCCTAGAGGATGAATAGCAACAAGCATTGCGTAAAGTCTTCTAAACGCCAAACGCCTCAAAATAGATCAGATTACACAGGTCTCAGAGCCACTGATTTTACGCAATAGCACCTGACCTAACCTGCTATGGAAGCGACTCTGTCACGCTCATTGTTAAGTTTCCTGCAGGTAGCCGGGCACAACATGGCCGAGCATCTGTCGCGACACTAACAGAATCGTTAGATTTCACACTCAGTATTCACAACAATCTATACATAACAGCAGGCTTCGCGCCAATGTATGCAACCGAGCCGACATTCGTCTTGAGATAGCAGCACGGATAAGTTACTTAGGTTCGCCATTAGACGCAACAATTGCAGGCTTGAGGCCTTCGTACCGATGGACGAAAGCACCCGCGCATATCCTTTTCTTCTAATGACTCACGAATACTCTTGTATCCTAAATCTTTAGATTTCGCGAAGTTCCATTGACACAGTTGCAACGGCATTGCATCGTTAGACTAGTCAGTCCGGCAGCGCTAACACCCGCTTGGCAATAATGTTCAATTGAACTTCAGTGCTACCGCCGGCTATCGTCAATGCCTTGTCAAACAACCAGCTACGTGTTGTCGCGATTTCTTTACGTGAAAAGTTATCACCTTCCCACCCCAAAGATTGAGTGCCCATGGCTTTGAGCTTTAGCTCGTCTTCTGCGCAGGTTAATTCTGTGCTGTAGTACTTAAACATAGAGGTTGCGAAGGTAATTGATTCGCCTTTGGCATTTTCCTGAGCACTCCTCTGAGTCGTTAGTTTAAAAGCTCGTGCGCCCATTTCATTTTTAAGTATGTCATCACGTAATTGTGAGTCTGCTATTTTTCCGCCAATCTCTCCCACATACTTCATGGCGATAGACGATAGCTTGTTTGCCTGGCTAGGTGTACTCGGCCCACCAATGGAAAAACGCTCATGCTGCAATAGTCGCTTTGCGATCGCCCAGCCGCGATTTTCAGACCCTAACCTTTCGGCCTTTGGAACTTTGACATCATCAAAAAAAGTTTCACAAAAAGGTGAGCTACCAGCGATCAACTCTATCGGTTTAACTGTGACACCGGGAGCATCCATAGGAAACAAGACAAAACTAATGCCTTCATGTTTAGAAGCCTTCGGATCAGTCCTGACTAGACAGAAGATCCAATCCGCCTTATCAGCACCAGAGGTCCATATCTTCGATCCATTGATGACATAATTGTCACCATCGCTAACGGCCTTAGTTTGCAGTGAAGCCAAATCTGAACCAGCACCTGGTTCTGAATATCCCTGGCACCAACGCGTTACGCCGGCGGCTATATTCTTCAAGTGCCGAGCTTTTTGCTCATCATCACCCATTTCAAGCAGTGTCGGTCCTATCATTGAATAACCCATACCAACAAGAGGCTGAGGTGCTCTAATAGCTCGCATCTCCTCATGTAAAACCTTGACCTCTGTTGGAGTCAAGCCCGCACCTCCATACTCTTTTGGCCAAGATGGCACGGTATAACCGGAACTCACACAACGATCAAACCAGGCTCTAAAATCTTCGTTATCAATGGGCTCTTTATCCCCGCCTGAAAAACTCAAGCCAGAACCTCGAATCGATTCCGGGCAATTTTCAGCAAGCCAGTTCTGTGTTTCATTCCTGAATGTATCTAGAGACGCCATAATATGTCCTTCAAATTTTGGAGTGATAGCAATATAAAATCACGCCGTCGGCGAATGGTCAAATGCATAACAAGCGTACACTCGAAAATCAGGCGGACATCGCAAAAACCTGATCGAAGGGCTGAACTTTTGTGGTCGTATAGATTTGGTGGAAGCAGGAAATATTGGAAGCACGAAGAGAATACAAGGGATTGTAACCTGCGTTACGAACCCCCTGATGTGTTCTAAAGACATTTAGACTGCTGGAGCTACTAGGGTCAGAACGCTTAACGCCAAAATGTCGTTTTTAGCACAGCGTCAGACATGTCCAGCGCGGCGTCAGCATTCTCAATGAAATCTTCTGCTGTTGCATCGTTACCCAGATCAATTCCAGTATTGGCATAAACAGCATCCGAAGCAAACTTGCCGCCAGCCGCCTGAATGATGCGTCCGTTGGGCGCCTCCTTTGATGCGAGATATAAAATAACAGGACTTACCTGGCCCGGGTGGTTTCCCTCATCCGGATTGTCTGCATCAATGCTTGAGCCCGGCACACTAGCGGTCATCCGAGTCGCAGCTCCAGGTGATAGACAATTTGTATGAATGTTGTGCGATGCACCTTCCCGCGAGAGGTTATTCATCAGGCCTACCATACCCATTTTTGCAGCACCATAATTAGCCTGCCCGAAGCTACCAAGAATACCTGAGACAGAAGAGGTAAAAATGACTCGGCCGTAATTGTTTTCGTACATGATTGGCCATGCATGCCACGTAACATAGGCAGAACCCATCAGATGTACATTAATCACTAGGTCCCACTCATCGAGCGTCATTTTTTTGAATGACTTATCTCGCAGAATCCCAGCATTATTCACAACAATATCAACGGTACCAAACTCATTAACGGCAGTGTCTACGATGTTCTTTGCCCCTTCGCGGTCAGAGACTGAATCTTTGTTTGCTACAGCAATACCACCCGCAGCACGAATTTCCTTAACGACCTCATCTGCCGCATCACCTTTGCCTGAGCCATCTACAGACCCGCCAAGATCATTGACCACGATTTTCGCGCCATTTTTTGCCAGTAGTAATGCATGTTGACGGCCTAAGCCGCCCCCAGCGCCTGTAATGATTGCTACTTTTCCATCAACGCTCATATTCGTCTCCGATTAGTTTTGTTTGTCTTTTGCAGTAGTAAGGATAAAAGAGTGGGTTTTGCAATGCAATTTTCGTTCGAGCCGCACCTAAGCAAAAATTGCGATAGTGGTTTCGATTCCTCAATAGCATTGATCGGCCCTGCTCAACCAAAGATAGTTTTTCGCCTAATGTGGGAGATCCGCCCGAAGAGGTGTAAGAGAAAGAGGGAACGTGGGTGGCACGTTTTTACGGCACGTTTTTAACCCCCGTTTTTAACCGGCCTATCGATTAACCGAGGCGTTAAAGGTCCTAAGAAACTGATGACTCGTTTTTTACGCTGTTTTAAACAGTTGAAATTCATTTATACCAGTGTCAAAGTCAAGCACTACTAGCGAAAGGAGAGCAATGATGAAGTGGGTATGGGTTATTTTCTCAAGTCTGTTAGTGTCACAGCTTCAGGC
The DNA here is from genome assembly GCA_047629195.1 of Candidatus Azotimanducaceae bacterium. Taxonomy (GTDB): domain Bacteria; phylum Pseudomonadota; class Gammaproteobacteria; order Pseudomonadales; family Azotimanducaceae; genus UBA4582. The sequence continues at coordinate 3,489 of JBLHWY010000059.1, read as the reverse complement.
AGACGTTCTTTCGGAACTTGCGCATTGCAACAGTATCGCTGAGCCTAAAGAGCGTCTTGTTTGTTTTAATGATATCGCCATTAAACATGCAGTGCCAGAAGCCTCTAGCGTGTCCTCAGAGCAAACAATGCCAACGAGTACACCATCTATCGTCAAACTACCTAGCGCCAAACAACCTAGCGTCAAGCCATCGGTTGAGGCCACTTCGGTCTTGGCGATTTCGAAACAACCAGGTACAACAGCTTCTGGCTCTGCTGAACATCAATCGTCAGCCGCCAACACTCCGATCACGCCTAGAACCAGTGCGCCAATAGCAGTCGCTGATCAACCAAGCAAACAGGTGAGCTCGGTGGCTTTAGTTGAATCTCAAAACATTCGACCAGATTGGGATAAACCAAGAGAAAAGTCCCCGCAAGCGCTGCGCGCGACGATCATCAGCATAACGAAATTGTCTAGGGGGCAATATGTTCTTACATTAAGCGTCGGCCAGGTTTGGCGCGAAATTGAGCCACGACGTCAAAGCCGTTATTCCGTCGGCGATGAAATTGTCATCACCAGAGCGTTTGGTGGCAGCTTCGATTTAAAATCTAGCGCTACTGGCTACCGTAACAAGGTACGGCGAGTAGAATGATTATTCTAATCTCGAGTAAGAATCGCCTTTAGTCAAATTGTTTCTCGCCACTGGCGAAAATGAGATAGAACACCATACCGAACAGCGTCACACCCGCCGTAACCAGAAACACAAGATCCCAAGAACCAGTGAACTCAAGAATCAGCCCAGTAGCATAAACACCGACGATGCCAGGAATAGTGCCGGCAGTATTGGTGATACCCATTAGCGTCCCCGCATGACGTGGGCCGATATCCATATGGTTGACGCTGTTGCCACCGATACCCGCTGCCCCGAAAAGATTACCAAGACAGAGTAACCCGATAGCTGCCCAGACCGTATCAACCTGAGTGATCAAAATGAGGCAAACTGCGAGGCCACCAAAGGCGATGGTTTGCATCAGCTTTCGCACGAAGGTAACGTTAGTCCCCGACTTGATCATACGGTCAGCGAGGTTACCTGCGATATTAAGGCATATGAACGACGTGATATGGGGCAGCATTGAAACCAGGCCCACCACGGCGAAATCGACTCCCAGACCTTCGTTGACATACTTGGGCAGCCAAGAAAGAAGGACATAGAGCGTCCAGTTACCACAAAAGTGCGCAACGATAATTGCCCACAGTGCTTTATTGCGAAGAAATACTCTGATGGGAATCGGTTCCTCGACACCACCGGATGCCCCAGCGTTTTCCTTCAAGTATTGCAGTTCCTCATCGCCGATTCTTGGATGATCTTCCGGCCTTGTCGTCACGAAGTACTGCCAGGCTGCAAACCAGATAATGCCGACAAGGCCAAACAAGTAAAATGCCCACTGCCAACCCAGATGAATAACAATCATCGGCGTCACGATCAACGCGAAGACAGTGCCAATCGGAATGCCACTGGCGTTGAGCGCGATGGCTTTTGATCTTTCTGTGGCGGGGAACCAACGGCTCGTGAGAGAGTAAATTGATGGAAAGGTTACGGCTTCGCCCAATCCCATACCTATACGAGCAGTAAAAAGCGCGAACAGGCCAGCTGCGGCTGCCCACGGAGTTACAATTGTAAACAGAGACCAGATGAGTACGCCCACGCCAAGAATTATCTTACCGCCATACCGATCCGCTAACCTACCGCCACTGACCTGCATCAGCAGGTAACCAATATAGAACGATGAAAGCACAGCGCCCTGAGTTGATAGGTCCCAGTCCATCTCTTCCGCCATCGGGATTATGGCAACGGAAATGTTAACGCGGTCGATATAACAGACAAACGTCGCCGCGAAACACATCAGCATCACGGAAAACCGGGTTTGCCAGAAACTATTTTTATTTGATGCGGTGGTGCTCGACATGATTGTTACCTGAATGATCGACACGATCCGTGAATTAAAAAAGCCCACATAAGTGGGCTTTTGTTAAGCGGTACAAATATATCCTGGTGTCTAATTACAGTGCTATGCCCGCACGTACGTATACTTGCCTCATAAATGGATTGTGGACTGATTCCGCATAGCCAGTAAAGAAGGCGGTTGGTGGCTCTTCATCAAATAAATTTACCGCACCAATTGTGATGTCATAATTAGAGTCTCCTCCAAAGGTAAACCGATACTGAAGATCAACCTCGGTATGCGACGATACGGCGCCAAATTGACCCTTATCTCCAATCCTCAGACCGAATGCGTCATCTTCAAAAGAATCGATGTATCGCACTGTGACGTTAGTAGCATGGTTTTCCATACTCCAGCTAAGCATCAGGTTCGATTTTACGGGAGGAGCACTCGCACCGGAGTTTCCTTCATTCCGAAATCCGACACCATCAATGATTGCTCCGCCAGCCGACGCCTGAATATCGTATGTATCTATAACGGTTGTTTCACTTCGAATGTTGAACTGATGGTCACCTATGTCGAAACTATAAACCATGGACAGGTCAAAACCCGAGGTGGCTGTCTGACCAGCATTGAAGAACCCAACGTTAACGATCAGAATCGCTCCCACGTTAGCCGGGCAGGCTGTGGGGCCTACATTGCCTAAAACAGGATTAACGAGTGGCACGAGCGTGTCCCGTTGTATTTGCGCACTACAGGGATCAGCGGCAACAAGGGAGTTTGCGTTCTCGGCTTGAATCTGATTCTCAAACTCAAAGTCAAAGTAGTCCAGGTCGACCTGGAAATTGTGGCCACCATTTCCCCAGGGGACTTCAGGCGCCCAAGTTACACCGAGGTTATAGTTCCGAGACTCTTCCGGCTCAAGCAGGGGGTTTTTTGTGGCAACAATCGTTCGAAAGGTACCGGAAGTTTGCTCAGCCGCATTAATGGAATCTCTGACTTCACCTACTGCAGACTGCTTATCATCACCCACGACTGTTCCGAGAGAAGGCGCGCGAAATGAAGTACCAGCAGACGCTCTGAACGATAGAGCATCCGATGCACGCCAATTAACACCAATTTTAGGGTCAGTACTGTCGATATTCCCATAATCCTCGAATCGAGCCGCCAATTGGATATCGATGTTTTCAGTAATAGGCAATGCTAACTCACCAAAATATGCGTCTACTGTGCGACCACCCTTACCACTGGAACGTGGTGAGAGAAAACCTTGGGACAAGGAATACTGAAAGTTAGGTATCAGGCGTTCACGAACTTCCTTTCGCTGCTGGTACCCAAATGCCATACCTGCGGTTCCACCTGGTAGCTCGAAAAGGTCACCTGAAAATATTAGCTCGAAAACAGTCAGCCTTCTTTCGTTAATCTCTGTGGATGTCGTTAGGGCATTGAAACCTATGACATCTGCTGTTGCTGCCTCACTCGCCAAGATCAGATTTCCGGCCGCGTCGGTTTGACCTGCGCTACCGTAGCCAGACGTTGGATCGAAAGTATCGCGATATATATTGGC
>JBLHWY010000058.1:0-34651 GCA_047629195.1 Candidatus Azotimanducaceae bacterium | reverse complement strand
CCCTAACGCTCCTAGAATTAATGTCTTATCCGAACAAACAATATTCCCATACACAGACCTCCTGCTCCACGATATGGGCGGATCCTGCCAGGCAGTTACGCCAGAATTCGCTGACGGTCAGGCCTGCACAGCCGCTAATGATTGCATTTGGGTTCAGCGCTGCGAGGGCCTGGCAGATGGTCGCCCTGAGGGTGATGCAAATGGCGCAGAATGGAGAACAGCGCCATTATGGGGACTAGGCCTCGTGACTACCGTGAACGAACAAGCAACCTTTTTACATGATGGAAGGGCGCGGTCAATAGAGGAAGCTATTCTATGGCATGGCGGCGAAGCTGCCACAAGTCAGCAAAGATTTTTGCACCTATCCTCCCAGGCGCGATCAGAATTGCTTGCGTTTCTTGAGTCTCTCTAATGTCCCGTACGTCATTTAGAATTTTTATTCTTGCTGCTTCAGTTGTCAGCGCCGTTGCTTTTGTCACGGCGTACTTCTGGTTCGAAAAAGATCGACCAGCAAAGCAAGCCCGGGCATCAAGCTCCAGCACGACGGTGCGATTGCCGAAACCAGGCGGGATTTGGACGCGAGATCGCCAACCATTGGGCTCACTAATGTCACCGGCTCAGCATCTCAATGCCGAGCAACAGCTAAAGTTCTTTTCCGGGTTTTCGTTCTTTAGAACGCCTTGGATTTCAGCGCCTGCTTCTACCACCGCAAGAGACGGGCTTGGTCCCCTTTTCAACGCTCATTCCTGCGAAGCTTGCCATATCAATGGCGGCAGGGGCCCATCCCTAATGGATACTCCGAACAGAGTTGGCACGGTGATCGCCACCAGCGAGATAGTCAACGGTGTTGGCGTTCCTCATTCAATGGTTGGAGTCCAGCTTGATACTCGCGCCACTTACGCCAACGGTCATGAGGGGATTGCAACGATCAGCTATACCGAGCTTGCGCCAAAACAAATTGGCAAACGAGCCGTTGTTTTGCGACAACCTTCTATTCGGGTTGATTGGAATGTTCTATTAAAAAAAGAACCTACCCTAACAGCGCGCGTCGCGCCGCCGTTGATCGGAATGGGACTATTGGAATACATAACGGTTTCGCGGCTTGAGTCTCTCGAAGATGCAAACGACCTTAATCAAGATGGAATTTCCGGTCGAATAAACTGGATCGAATCTGAGCAAAGTACGACAAAAATGGCTGGCAGGTTCGGCTGGAAAGCCAATCATGCAACCTTAGAGTCCCAAGTGGGTACTGCGCTTCGAAACGACTTAGGCATAACGAACCATTTGTTTCCTGAGCAACCCTGCACGGCCACACAAAATAAATGTCTCAATCAAGCTCATGGTAACGGTCCAGTGGGTGAACATGAAATCTCAGAGGAGCTGTTCGAGTATCTAGTCTATTTTACTCGCTACATACCGCCGCCTGCTGCGGCAGAAGCCACTGAAAAAGTGACAAAAGGACAACAGCATTTCGAAACCGCTGGCTGTGCGGCTTGTCATACACCCAGCCATCAGACTCCTGCAGGAACAATCTGGCCATACACCGATATGCTCTTGCACGACATGGGCGAAGCGTTAGCAGAACCGATGTCACAAGGCGATGCAGCCGGCTCAGAATGGCGCACCCCGCCACTCTGGGGTGTTGGCACAATGAAAAAAGTTTCTGGCCACACAAGTCTGTTGCATGACGGCCGAGCAAGAGACGTCTTGGAAGCAATTCTTTGGCACGCTGGTGAAGCAAATGGCTCTCGTCAGAAATTTATGGATTTATCTACCCAACAAAAACGTGAACTACTGGCATTTATCAATGCTCTATAAAACGGATTAAGTTAATGAAATATTCAATATTACTATTGACCGCTCTACTCATCACATCTTGTGGCGGAGGCGGAGGCGGCAGCAGCAGTTCAGCCCCTGCGCCTGCTCCAACACCAACACCGACGCCGACGCCGACAAGTCCGCTAGGTGATGTTGGGACACCTGTGGAAGAACAACGTGCGCTTGCAACTGCCTTCGTTGAGAATACGATAGGCCCAGGTTATATTGCTTTTGCATCATCGGCCGCTGCTCTATCAACTGCTGCAGATGGATTCTGCGCCAATTCAGCAACAGGCGATCTTGCCGCCCTTCGCTCTCAATGGAGAGCCACGATGTCCTCATGGCAATCTATCGAATTGGTTAGAGCTGGCGCATCTGAGAACAGCAACCGTCGATTTAGAATTCAGTTTTTCCCTGACCTCAACAACGCTGTCCAAACAAACAGTGACCAAGTTCTGGCAAGCTCTGCCGCGATTACAGAAACCACAATTGCTAACACACCTGTTGGTGCTCAAGGTTTACCCGCTATCGAATATGTCCTTTTCGAGCTAGATGGGTTTGGTGATGCAACCGCTGGCCCAAGGCGCTGCGAATTCATTCAAGCTGTCGCCGAAAACATCGAGACTATGTCAATAGAACTTCGCGCAGACTGGGCTACTGGCGGCACCTCACGTAACGACCTACTCAACGCTACGGGCGAGTTTACTGATGCGGACGGCGTACTAGTCGCCGTACTTGAGTCCTTCGCACAGGAAGCGGAGGAAATGGCAGACAGAAAGTTAAAAGATGCTTTCACATCGGCAGACGTCACACAACTTGAGTCATTTCGATCGCGAACATCAAAAGCTAATCTCATCAATAACCTACAATCAATGCAGCAGATGTTTGACGATGGCGACAATACAACCTATGGCCTAAGAGATCTAATTGATCGCTCGCTCACAATTTCATCCGTTGGCGACCAGCTAAGCGACCAACTTGTGACACTAGACACTCAGCTACGAATGCTCGCGCCAGAGCTCGAAGACATCGTCGCTGGGAATGCCGCTGGGGATCTGGAAGTAATATCAGACGCACTGCAAACAGTCGCTGACTTAACTATCGATGTTGCGGTTGCCGCCGGTGTAAACCTAGGATTCAACAATCGCGATGGCGACTAAAAAAAGAACAATCACGCGAAGACAGTTTGTCTCTTTAGCAGCAGCAACACTATTGCCGCAGCTATTAAGCGGTTGCGATAATAGGGCTAACAGCAATATTGCTTTTCTAGCTGCTGCCGATGACGCTCATGGGCGTCATTTTCTAGTCGCGACCGACGAGCAGTTCACCGAGGTCCAACGCTGGCCCTTGCCATTTAGAGGGCACGCAGTCATTGTTTCAACAAGTAAGGACGTTGCTTTACTCCTCGGGCGCAGACCTTCAAACCAAGGCATCTTAGTTCAGCTTAAAGCACCATTTGAAGCGACGCTATTTTCAACTAGCCCTGACAGACATTTCTACGGCCACGGTTGCTTTTCACCGTCTGGGAACACCATCATTACAGGAGAGAACGATTTCACAAACGGCAAGGGGGTATTAGTTCAGCGCTCAGCCTCAACTCTTCAGGTAATTAGTGAGTGCGACAGTGGCGGGATAGGGCCACATGAATTTGCCTGGTTGTCTGATGGAAAAACCTTAGCCGTCGCTAACGGGGGAATCCTAACTCATCCAGACAAGCCCAGAATGAAGCTTAATATAGATTCAATGGCACCTAATCTTGCCATAATCGACTTCGAAGACAAAAAAGTGCTGGAAAGAGTACCCGGCAACGAACCCAAAGCAAGTATTAGACATCTAGCCGTAGCGGATAACGATTTAATTATTGTTGGAATGCAATACGAAGGCTCACCTCTAGACAAGATTCCACTGGTTGCCACGTACAGCGGAACTGGTTGGGACGCAATAGAGATACCGGATGAAGACCTTGCAAAAATGAAACAATACACCGGTAGCGTCTGCGTTGATCCGACCACGGGCTATGCTTTAGTGACCAGCCCTCGAGGTCATCAGCTGACTTTCTGGAATACTCGCGAACGACAATATCTTGGTAAAAAACATTATCGCGACATCTCAGGTTTAGCTTTTGACTCGAGTAGCCAATGCTTTTTCGCAACAACTGGACTGGGTAAAGCTTACACGGTCTCGATCAATAGTTTTCTCGAACTCAATGAGCAAAAACCGCTTTCGAAGCAGGCTAATCTAAAATGGGACAACCACGTCACAAGGGTTTGACCGCTTAAGGCGACTTGTTGTCGCCGCGCAGGCGCCACTAACACATTTTCGGTTGACCTCATTCATCACCTCTATCTCGCCAAACTTCTTACGACATTTATAAATCGTTAGCTCGCTCACAGCATGCTTCTTCGTGACCAGGACGACTAGCCTCTGATTTAGGAAAGCGCCAGATGCCCTCCTCTGGTCGAACCATGTATTCGAACAAAACCAAGGTGCGTGTGCATACCAACTCTATGGGGGTGACGTCGATGATTAGTTCATCCCCACACGGGATTCCTCAACACTTCGCCCCTGCATTACCTTTCAAGAAATTGTTCGTATCTCTCTTAAATGTAAATGATAACTATTATCATTCGCATTAGTCTGCTAAAGTCGATAACAGTAAGCAGGCAAATCGGATGCTGAAGTTCATGACTGCATTGAAGTTCATGACTGCATTGGCGTCAAGATGTCACTAAGGTCAGCTGTGCTTGTATCAGCATGACTTAGTTCGATTGTAATAGCAGGAAAGCAGTTGCTAAAAGATATGGTTTTCTTTGCTTCTCCTGGGCACGCAGGAACACGATGGGCTCCCGCCCTCATGCACAACCCAGGCGCGGCATCTTTTTTTGGACGCAGGAGTTTGAAATGAAACAATCTAAGTCTACTCATTTGTATGCAGCAAGAAGCAATGAGTCCTATCAATGTTGGAGTGAGATTGTGTTGCGAGGGATTGGTTGGGGCATTTTGTCGTCAACCTTGATCGCCCTCTACGCGTTGAGTTGGCTGCCTTACATTATTGGTTAAGGAAGGATTGAACTTGCCTCCAGAAATACGAACGTTGCCAAAGCTAGAAGTGATCATCGCTACGCTGCTTTACCTCATGTCGCGCTACGCACACAGACCAAGTAAAGAGGTAGCTGTAGCTGTAGCTGAGCACTTTGAGTTACTTCGTATTCATCCTGCAAGTGATGGCTCACGCACTTTGCAGGATGTTGGCAAAAGACTGCAGCTGCATTGGCGGGATTTGGGTCTCCGAACTGTGATTACCGATAAGAAAAATATTCCACGCTTGCATTAATTGATCAGAAAGCGAATGTCTGCGAGTCGATGCTCAGGTGCCAGCGCAACTGAAACAGCTCGTCATCAAAGAGGCGAATCACAGACTCTTCTCAGCACTCGATTCAGCCGTAAGTTCGCCTCGTTCATCTCAAGGCCCCGCCACCATAAGGCGCGAATTCGAAAATTTACTTCAGTGGCCGTGGCCACAGCTCTCCGTGCACAAGAATTTTCGAATAGGCGTACTTGTAAATGAGAATCATTTGCATTAAAGTACTATCAAGATATTGGTACCCAACACGAGAAACGGAGGCGACAAAGGTGGCAAAAGCTTTAAGAAAAGTCAGGGTTGCCGCAAAGCAACAGTTATCGCCAAACATGATGAGGCTCCGGTTTGGTGGCACCGAACTCACTGATTTCCCAACTGGGTTTGACGGCGGCTACATCAAGCTTGTACTAAACGATGCTGAAAAACCGGCGGTCCGATCGTACACGGTCCGGTCATTTTGTGACGAGTCAAAAGAACTCACGATAGATATGGTCGCACATGGCGATTCCGGGCCGGCAGCTAGCTGGGCTAACAGGGTACAAGAGGGGGCTGAGGTTGAGATTACCGATCCTGGCGCCTGCCAACCAATTAGTATAGATGCTGACTGGTTCATCCTAGCAGGTGATATGAGCGCTTTGCCGGCTATCGGCGTTAACCTTTCAAGACTGCCAAAAGACGCAACAGGTGACGTGGTGCTTGAGGTGATTTCAGAGAAGGACAAAATCGAACTTAACATCCCGAAAGGCCTGAAAGTACACTGGGTGATCAACCCAGACCCTGAAGCGCCTAACTCGATTCTTGAGGATACTGTAATGGCACTTCCCTGGCGAAATGGCAACGTTTCAGTATGGGTCGCTGGCGAGTTCTCTGCGTCTCGCACCCTACGCCAGTACTTCAGACACGAACAACAAGTGCACAAAAAAAACATGTATGTTAGCTGCTATTGGAAGGTTGGTGAGACGGACGAAGGTATGAAGGCAGCAAAGCGAACCGACGTTGAAGCTTGGTAGCCGACTTAATTTTGCGACTGCATGATGCCAACGAATAACAAGGATAACTGATGAACACAATCGACAAGCCACGAGAAACATTGGATGAGCCGCAGCCTGCTGCAGCAATTGAAGGAAAGCCTAAATGACTTGCCAAACTAAGACGCTCGCAAAGTCTTCTGCAACATCCGTGACTTACTGTCAAAGCTGTAATTGCTACCACTTAACCATAGGCCCTGTTACCTGTCGTTTGGACGAAGTCATGTACCAGCAGGTTCTTGCGACCTTGGGCCAATTAACCCCGCCGACATCTAGCGCACAAACAGAAAGCAGTTTTCGACATTGATAAAACCAATGCCCAACTTCCTTCACTTTTTATCGAGGACGTCTCGACTCCTCGTATCTTATCTAAAGGCAACACCGTCAGTTTGGCTAATAGTTCATTCAAGAACGTCAGTTTGTCATTGAACAGCGACTGATGTTTGAACCGCTATTTTGGTTTGAGCATTTTGGAAATCGTCTTCAGCATCAAATGCTGAAATTTTCAAATCTACGATCGCACCCTGCGCCGCCAACTTAGAAAGAGAGATCATTAACCCGGCACCTGATCGCTGATCATTGCAAAGATCGATGGTTGCCGGAAAAGCGTCTCTCAGGGTGCCTTTCGTCACGAAGGTTCGTATGACTCAACTTGGCGGTCAATTTCGAGTGAAGTTTTTCTGCCACGCTGTCGAAATTGTCGATGAAGTAGTACCGATAGGACAATGCTCGCAAACAGAATAGGGAAAAATATCCAGGAAGCTTCCAAGAACCCAAATACGCTGGCGACAAGTAACGCAGAAGTTGCAAGCGGCAGTCGGCGACGACAGGTTCATAAGTGAGAAGCACTTTGCCAACAAAGTTTATTCCAGCCGATCGCGATATCCCATCCTGTTCGTTTTCAGCGCGAATTTGGATTATCCAATGGCCTGTATTCTGAGTTGTAAGGCCCAGGCTACCCGCCGGGGTAACCGACAGGCACCTAAGCCTAAGACTAATGTGTCGTGCTGTGGGAGTAGTATTTCTGAACATTGCTGCGGTCTTCGGATATGTGATTGGAGGCTCTCGGTCGTTCATAGCTTTGTGAAAATGCCGGTTGTTACGGATCTTATACTGTCTGTTTCTCAAACTACTTGTTACTTTGCAGGTCTGTTAGCTTCTTTACGCAAGGCATTAGCCACTGGAAAAATTTATTTCTTAAGGGCGTCGGCAAAAATTTGAACGGTGGACCTAACGCTTCGGCAGGATGCGGAGGACCTTTTTGCCTTTTAGATCACAAGGCTTGCTTGGTGCTTGGTAATCGTGGGCATGAATTGCTTGGCCAGAAAAGGTACCTGGATAGGCTGGCTAAACTGAGCACCAAAGTTTGCCTGACGCAACGACAATACTATGCAAGGTTTCAGTGCCGCGGTAGCTTTCAACGTGGTACTGGTCATTGTCATAGGTAATGCGGTTTACTGGGTTTGCTAGCTCTATGTGCGACAGTAAATTGAACTTTTTTGCATACGCAGCAAACCACTGAGCCATTTCGCCATGACGAGGATATTCAGGATAGTCATCGGGAAATGAGAAGTCAGAAAACCAACTCACATCGCTATTGGTTCTCCTTCTCAGAGAGTCATAAGCAGATGACATTCCACTTGCGTTATTGATCACCCGCTGCTCGCCCACCGCTTCACCGGCCTCGTAGCAGGTTACGTCATGACCAAACTCGAGCAGTGATCTACAACAGGTTAGACCAGTTGAACCTGCGCCAATGATGGCGATTTTCTTTGTCTAGATTCTCCAATAGATTTAACTAGCTTATGCACTGGAAGGAGGTATCTGGAAAATGAATGCTTCAAGTTCGCCTGAACCCAAGCAGATAGTGGCTTGCATAGAGTTGGCCTGCTTTAGGCACTTTGGCCGCTCAATTTTACAAGACAGACTGGAAGGTCTCGAGCTCTGGGTGACCTAAATAAGTACCTTTGGGGGCACTAGTCTGACCGTGAGCTTTTCGAAACGCATCAGACTCTGTCCACGCTGTGAACTCGGATTCTGTGTCCCAAACCGTGTGCGAGGCATAGAGGACGTAGTGGTCAGTTTTGAGACCTTTCAACAAAGAGAAGGTTCTAAATCCTGGGACCTCCGATAAGAAAGAATCTCTCTCTCGCCAAATCTTCTCAAAGCCCTCTTCGAAACCGTGGGCAATCTGAAACCGGTTCATTGCTAAATACATTGCTATCTCCTTTAAGTATGAATCACAAATCGATCTAACTGGGTGTTTCGTTCGACTAGAATTTTTGTTCGATACACCTCTGACAATTGGTCAGCATTTAAAACCATGGCCGGTGTTCCAATATCGACAACACGACTTTTAGTCATGAGCACCACCTTGTCTAAAAAACGTGCAGCCAAATTCAGATCATGCATAACAATTAGCACACCAATATTCTGCTGTTTTGCTGATCTGAGTAAATTTAACAAAAGCAGTTCATGCGCTAGGTCTAAGCTTGCTGTAGGCTCATCTAAAAGTAGATACCGCGGCTTACAACTCGTTGAGTCAGGGCGCCAGAGTTGGACAAGGTTACGAGCAAATTGAACGCGCTGTTGCTCTCCACCAGATAAGCTATTGAAAGTTCGATTCAATAGCTGGCTAACATCGCACTCATTAACAATTTGTTTCATCGCGACGGACAACAGCTTTGGGTCGATCAATCGACCTTGCACCCATCCCATTTTAATAATTTCTGCTACTGAAAAATCAAAAACGACATTAGTCGACTGAGCCATAACGCTCCGACTAAGAGAAAGTTCAGCTGGCGTGATCGACTCGAGGCTAGTACCTTCAAGACTGACATTGCCAAAACTAGGCTTCAATTCTCCTGATATCAATTTTAACGCCGTCGATTTTCCTGCACCATTAGGCCCAACCAGACCGACAAGTTCACCACTAGCGACACTAAGACTGACTTCAGAGACAAGCTTTTTGTCCTTAATAAGATACGAAACATTTTCCATCTCTAAACTCATACGCGCGACGCTCGTGCGATCAGCCAAAGGAAGAATGGCGCACCGATTGCGTTAGTCACGAGACTGACGGGGATTTCTTCAGGGATCATGACGGTTCTTGCAACCAGATCAGCCAAAATCATCAACGTTGCGCCAATTAGTGCAGAACCGACGAGAGTCACCTGATGAGAAGAACCGAGTAATAGGCGAGCAAGATGCGGAACAACGAGACCAACAAAGCCAATAATGCCGGTCAGCGCGACACCCGCACCGACAGTTGCAGCAGAACAAAGGATCATATTTCGCTTTGCCGTCGGAACATCCACGCCTAAAAAATACGCCTCTGCTTCGCCCAACTGGAGATAATCTAAATTTGAAATTTGGCCAATGAGGTAGATCGATGCTGCGACCATGACGAAGACCGCCGGTAGACTCGTGTTCCACTGAGCCCGGCCGAAACTCCCCATCAACCAAAACACCAAGGTTCGAAGTTGTGCGTCATCACTGATGTACTGAAACAGACCGATGATGACCCCTGCGATTGCGTTCATCGCGATCCCAACTAGCAGTATGGTGACGATACTGAAGCGACCGAAATAGCTCGCAAAACTATATAGCAAGAGCGTGACGCAAATAGCGCCGGTGATTGCAGCAAGGGGCATCGTGTAAGGTTGTAGCCATACAGGTACCGAAAGAAAAGTACCCAGCACGATCATGGCAATCGCACCGACCGCGGCGCCACTCGACACACCAATAAGCCCTGGGTCGGCCAAGGGATTACGGAACAGACCTTGAAGCACAGTACCGGCCAAGGCGAGTGAAGCACCAACAAAGCCTGCTAGAAAAACCCGTGGACTACGTATTTCCAAAAACACGATTTTTTGTAAACTCGTTGCTTTACCCATTAATAATTGCGGCAAAGAAATCATCACTCCTCCATTCGATAACCCTGCCAAAATACAAAATATCAATAAGACTGTTAGCAACAAATATCTGGTCGCAAGTAACTTTGGCACAAGATTGGTTGGCATTCGGATAAAGTCTAATCGCATTCGATTACTTACGAACAAACGCAGAAATTGTGGCTGCTGCATCGAGCGTCCGGGGTCCAAATCCCAACAAGGTCATACCATCCATTTGGAGCAATTGTTTCTTTCGACCAGCAGTAGTTAAACGTATGGCAGGGTTTTCGTAAACCTTGTCCATTCCACCAGCAGCAGCAACCGCCCTATTGGTCAAAATCAAATACTCTGGGTCAGCCTCAATCAAACTCTCAGCAGATAGGGGCTTCCAACCATTGATCGCACTTAGCGCGTTCCGCATTCCGGCCATCTGAATTAGCCCATCTCCAGCGGTGTTAGTGCCAGCAGCAATTGGTGCACCTTCCGAAAAAACTAGAATCACAGCGGCAGTTGGCAAAATTTCAGGTTTGGAAAATGAAATAGCTTCAAGCCGCCGCAAACTCGCAGCCAACTTCGTCTCTGCAAGGGAGATTCGATCACTATCAACCGCTAAAACTTCAGCAACACAACGAAGCTTGTCGATTACTCCTTGAGGCGTAAATGCTTCGGGTATCCTCACCATTTCAACGCCAGTTCGCTCGAGTTGTGCCAACACCTCAGGTGGTCCCATATCTTCCTCACCCATTAACAAGGTCGGCTCCAGCGACAACATACCTTCTGTAGACAATGCTCGCACGTAGCCGACTTGGGGTAGTAGGCGCGCTTCCTTCGGATAGTTTGATGTTCGATCAACGGCCACTAGTCTATGCTCTTCACCTAGAAAATAAATCAATTCGGTCACGCTACCTCCTGCAACCGCGACCCTCGACGAATCAACGGCAGGCTGATGGCAGCTGTGGGCAAATAATTGGCAGGGCATAAAAAGTAACAAGGCAGTAAGCTGGTAGCGCATCAAATTTCAATCCGAAGATCAATTCGCGCGTTAAAGCCTGGCTGAGAAAACCGCGCCACTGCGTCGTTACTAACACCGGCTGTATCAACCCAACGAACATAGTTCTTATCAGCTAAGTTAAACAGGCCAAAGTTGAGATGCACCGAGTCTGTAATATGTACGTAGCTCAATAGATCTAAGGTGCCATAACCTGCTGTTTCAGACCGGCCATTGGTTGAGTTAATATCTGATTGGTCTTTGCGTTCTGACAGTGTCCAGATCAAATCGCCACCCCAAGACCCGGATGGCGCATCATAGGCAAGCCCCATTACGGCCGTTAGAGGTTCAATTGAATCAAGTGGCTCAGATGTTCGAGTATCTTCTCCGTCAGCGTAGGCCAACGAGAATTTTAATCGCAGGCCATCCAGCCCATCATTGAGGCCAGCCAGCGCCAACTCACCAGACAGTTCAACACCATCGATCTCCACCTCGTTCAAATTGATCGATTGAAAAGTTAACAATCCATCATCAGGATCGATGCCACCGGTACTCGCGAATTGAGGCGCAGTTGCTAACGACTCTATAAAATTCTTATAGTCGTTTCTAAATAAAGCGACATTTAGGTTTCCCCAAGCGCCCCTAAACCTAGCGCCTAGTTCAATTCCTGTGCTGGTTTCAGACTTGAGATTAGGATTCGAAACAGTCTTATAACCGCCGATAAAGTTGGTAAAGCCGACATTCACATCGTCGTAAGGCGGCGCGCGAAAGCCTTCGCTAATATGCCCGTAGGCTGAAATTTTAGGACTAAATTGATAGACGACACCCAACTTGGCTGTCACTTCGGAGTCTTCGAAGTCTGCCGGGGCAGCGACGCCGGGATTACCCGATTGATATATTGGGTCTACCGAGGCGTTAGCCTCGAAATCATCGTATCGAACACCTGGAGATAGGATCAGCCGTCCATCCATGAGTTCAATTTCGTCTTGAATAAAAAATGCCAACTGGTCAACTACCGTTAACGGGAAATCTCGAGTCGGCAAAGGGAAAAACTCTGCAACAGCATCACCAGTGGCGGCGTCAACTGTAGCGCCATTGCGCAAAGTTTCGTTTTCAGTTCTGTAATAATCGAGCCCGTAGATTAAACGATGAACGACACCTCCAGTATCAAAGGTCTTTGTCGCTTGCAAAAGCAACCCGTCTATATCTTGTTCAAAAATGGAATCTCTGGTTCGGTTTTGAGCAACAGCGGTAGGTCCCGGAGGTAACCGGCTTTCTAGCGTTATTTGGTGGGTTTCTGAGGTTTGCGAGTAAACTAATAGTGCAAATTCATCGGAAATCGGTGAATCTGCTGAATACTTATAATTAACCGATATTCTAGTACGGTCCTTTTCATCTACAGCGTCTCGGGAATTGACCAACGTTCCTCGGCTGACGGATCCATAGTCAGAAAATAATTGTGTTTCCGTTTCATTTTGATAGGTATCAATTCCCAACGCGAATTCGTGGTGTTCCGCCGGCTTGTAATTCAGTTTCGCAACCAAACTATCCACTTTGCTACTCTGAGGGTCTGCTAATTCTCGCGTAGCCCCCGTACCACCAATGCTACCGGACGTTTCTTGCTCGTTGCCGTCACGGCGGCTGAAGTTAACCATGCCAGCAAATGTATCGTTGCCTGCAGCGAGTGTCAGGGCTGTTTGTACAGTCTGGTCTGCGCTCGTGTATCCGGTCTTCGCCCCAATATATTGTGACTTGCCACTTAGATAATCATGGGGCGCTTTGGTGCGCAACGCTACCACGCCCCCAAGCGCATCGCTGCCATACAAGGATGAGATCGGACCCCGCGCTACCTCAGCATGGAAGATACTGTCGACATCAATAAAATCGCGCCGCGCCGAAAGAAAGGGTCCAAACGAAAATTCGTCAGATACTCTTACGCCATCCACAATCGTCAGTACCCTATTGCCGCCGATACCGCGAATGCTGAAGCCACCCAAACCAAATCGATCACCCGTGCCGGCAACGCTAATGCCAGGTTCAAATCGCACGAGATCAGAAATGTTTCGAGTCAATTCTCGCTGAATATCCTCTGCGGATTTGACGGTGATCGTGGCTGCCACGTCACTAAGCGCCCGTTCCGTTCTTGTTCCAACAACAGTGATAATTTCATCGACTGAATTTGATGATTTACTGTCCTCCGTCTCAGCATTCGAGCCAAGCGGTAAACACAAAACCACCGCAATAATAGGGATAAACTTGCGCATTTTTTACATCCGAGGTGAAGAAAGTGGGTGCAAATTACTCTAATGCCGGCGTTAATGCAAATGAGAATCATTATTATTAGCGTTAGTGTATAAAAGTGCGCAAGTACTCAGTATGATAGCCACATCACTTGATACCCATGCCTAACAAATATGAAACAGACACGTCTTTTTAGTCTCCTGACATTGCTTACCGTCACTGCTGCAACCAACTCTTGGGCAGAAAATCAGCAATACACCTATGCGTGGCCATACGCAGCAGACAGTGAAATGAAACCTCGGGGCGGCACAACCAAAGGCACGAACCTCGTACTCGAAGATAAAGTCTCAGAAGCTTTTTCACTATTGCAGAGCACGACTTTATCCAAGTTAGAGAAAGATCACCTGGCAATTTTGGCAATGGCCGGGGCCTATCGCGCGAGCTTTGACTTTATTGAAACAGCTGGGTTTGCACTACCCAGTAAACATCAACGCCCTTATCAATCCTGGGGTACAGAGTATATTTATATTGTCGTAGACAAACCAAAGTCTATTTCACTACAACACGTCCTGGTCATGAGTGTTCAGCTCGAAGATGGCACAACCTCCGATCCTTACGTCATCAAACACTGGCGGCAAGATTGGACTTACGAAGATAGGAATATGCACACCTACCAAGGGAACAATACTTGGGAGAAAGAAACGCTAAACAAACGTGACGCTCAAGGGACTTGGACTCAAGCAGTTTATCAGGTGGACGATTCTCCAAGGTACGAGAGCATGGGCAAATGGATACATTTACCTAACCATTCGAGTTGGCAAAGTGGCGAGACATGGCGACCTTTGCCCAGGCGGGAATTCAGCGTTCGCAGCGACTATGACGTATTAGTTGGTAAAAATAGACACACTATTACGCCGCTTGGTTGGATTCATGAAGAAGATAACTTGAAAGTGAAAATTAGCTCGAAAGGAGAAATAGCCTCTGTCGTCGCCCGAGAAGCCGGACTTAATCGCTATGAGAGAACTTTAGACTTTGATTTTTCAGCCGGCGACGAATACTGGTCCCGCACACAAGACTTTTGGCGAGATGTGAGTAACGCTTGGGAAAAGATCTATAAAAGCAAACAGCGTTTTTCTATTGTGAACAAAAACAAAACTAATAGCCTGATTGGCGAAATGTTTGAATATGCAGATAGTATAGAATCCCCATACGACACCGATCATGGTCAACAGTTTATTCAAAATACACTAGGAAGGTATATCAAACAGGAAGCCGCGCAGTGACTGTCGGTCTCATTGATGCAAGTCCTGTGCTCATTAACATAAACGAAGACAGCACCGATGCGTTATTCATTTATCCCCCTCACCATGGCCCAGAATAACTCATCCGCCATCAACGCTATCTTCTGCTGGACAGTAAATCAGCGGCCCGTCAGACATTAGCCTTTTTCAGCCGAAAACCGGATACTTTTGTAATCAAGGGAAAATACGCTTTATTCAGCAATCACACGCGTCGGATGTATTTTGACAAATGCCTCTTCAACATCACCAATAAACCAGCCGGCAAGATCTACAATGACATTGGCTTGGGTGCTAGTCATCAAGGTGATGGAACCATCACTTCCGACAGGCACAATAGTATTGTGAGCAAGAATCTGTTGCGCAGCGTAGGCAAACTTTTCAGGTTCAGCACTATCAGCAGTATTCGTCAAGACGGTTAGTGCGCCCGACGTCACTGGCGCTACGATCGTTATCGTTATTGCTACCGCTTTTGCCGATGTCGGTATCACCTCTGGTCGATTATCAATCTGCACGGTCACGCCATGTACAGGAATCGAAAAATCCTGACCGGGTTCAATCGGTTTGCTCAAACCAGCGGTTGCCGCGCGGGTATCTATGAGTCGTTTCGGCAGCGAACCTTTGAATGATTCAGAGGGGAGCCAACCGGTGACAAAAGCTTCCAGTTGGCTGGTGCCGCTATTGAACAGGCAGACTTCTCCTAAACTGTTGACCGACGCAATGATGCCGCTAGTCACCAGCGGTTGGCTTGCATAGTTCGATATTGAAGTCTCTGGTTGTGGGCTGCCGCAAGGCCAAACCCTAACAAAACCTGGCCTTTCAGAACTTCCGACCATCAATCTGAGAACTACAGCAGCAACCGCGGAGGGGATATTAGTTTTTGAACCCGTCACGGCGACCACCGGTAAGTTGGCAATTCTTAAAACAGAATAGCCAGGGGAAGCAGAAGGTCTTAGACCAACTTTTTGTTGCTCAATCATCGTTCCGTTCGTAGGGGGTGCTTTTGTCGGAGCTTTTATGGGAGCTTTTATGGGAAGGGCTTTATTTACGACGTGCTCAGCACGTGCGTCCTGGTCAGCAGTATCTGACTGTTGGAGATACCAACCTATCGCTACAAAAAGACTACTGAAGATGAATATACTCAGAATCGTAATCTTGAGATTGATAATCACGTGACCAACCTCAAGTTCACCTTGTGCTGAAAACTCCCAACAAATTTGATGTTAAACATGCTGCTGAAAGCCGACCTAGCGAGATATTGTGGAAATTATAACATTAGATGAAGCAAACACCTCGACTCTACTGCAGAGACGAGGTGTCGACTAAGCTATTGAGGCGCTGGCCCGGTACCATCTCTGGTATCAACAAGACGCTTCGGCGTGGTACCCACAAAAGCACCGGCACTGTCATCGCTAAACCAACCTGCGATATCAACAATAACATCGGTCGGCGAGCTACTGTAGACGCAGACCGAACTTAGATTACCTATCGGCGCGATCACATTATTAGCAACTACCTTACCAGCAACATAGTTCAAGTTAGAAGCTAAAGGTCTCTCAATGCCACATGGCCAGATGGTAATAAAGCCAGCTCCAGCCGGATTCACCACGGTAACATTCAACGCTGCTGCAGTGGCGGTGACGGGTACAAGTTGATCTTGGCCACCGACATTCAAGGTAATGTTGTGAACAGGCACTGACAACTCATCCGCTGCAGTAATCACGCCTGTTTGACCACCGGTACCGTCTCTAGTGTCAACCAGTCTGGTTGGTGTTGAACCCGTAAATGACTGACCGGGGAACCAACCTGCTAAATCCACCACAACATCTGTAGGTGACAGAGAGAACAAACAAACAGTGCCATCAGCACTCACCGGTGCAACTACGCCATTAGGCACAACCTGGCCCGCAACATAGTTAACATTTGATGACAGCGGCCTTGCAACATCACATGGCCAAACGGTGATAAAGCCTGCAGACGCAGGGGACACGACGGTCACATTAAGCGCCACTGCACCAATATTTTCGGGTATCGTAGTTGCAGCACCTGCAGCATCCAACACTGAAAGATTTGTCACGTTTATTGTCAGCGGACTATTCGCATCGGTTCTGCCCGGGGGGCCCCCGGTGTTATCTCGGGTATCAACCAGTCGGGCAGGTGTTGCCCCAGTATAGGCCGAACCTTCAAACCAACCGGCTACATCCACAATCACATCCGTAGCCGAACTTGAATAGAAACAGACTGAGCCGTTGCTACCGACAGATGCTATCACACCATTAGGCACAACATCACCGGCGACAAAGTTAAGGTTAGACGCTAACGGCCTGGGGACCCCACAAGGCCAGACAGTAATAAAGCCTGCGCCAGATGGCGTGACTACCGTCACATTAAGCGCTACCGCTGTGGCATTTTGAGGCACTCCAAGTACAGCGCCAAAAGGCGAGGTTAGCTGCTCGCCAATGATCGGCAGTGCCAGTTCCTTATCGGGCGACAGCCTGATTGGAGGGTGACTGGTGTCGCACGCATCACCTTGAGCATCATTATCTAAGTTAGCCTGGTCTGCGTTGCTAACTGCTGGGCAATTATCAACGTCATCGGCAATACCATCACCATCAGTGTCAGCGCTCGCCACCGAGCGTGAACTATCAAACGGGAAAGCATCATCTACATCGGCAACATTGTCATTGTCGTCGTCAAGGTCAACACAATCAGGACTGTTATCTCCATCAAAATCGGCGCTCAATACAGTGCTTTCAAGTGGCGACCCACCACAGGCTATTTCATCGACATCTGATTGACCGTCACCATCATCATCAAGATCGGCATTGTTACCAATGCCATCGCCGTCTGTATCCACTGATTCGGTGCCTATCAGAGGGAAAATATCGTTTGCGTCAGCAATACCATCATTGTCGTCGTCGGCATCGTCAGTCATCCCGGTGCCAACACAAGTTGCGTCGCATTCATTGGGAATACCATCGCCGTCCGTGTCGAGACGTCCGTCCAATGAAACAAACGGAAATCCATCAGCTGTATCTTCGACACCATCGTTATCATCATCGGGATCGTCTGAATCAATAATACCGTCATTATCGTTATCAGCGAGTTCGAACAGTAAAGGGTCTTCCGGGAACACATCGACATCGTTCTCGTAGGTATCGTCATCCCAGTCCAAGTCTACGAATGCCGGCGTGAAGTCGTCGTCAACGGACCTGTCACCAAAGGTCGAAATGGTGATAGCTGAAGTGCCATTAAGCGCAGCGTCCAAGCGCACAAACGGTGCCGGGTCTGCACTGGTGAAAGTTGCGCCAAATACAGCAATCAGACCATCTAGTGCCGATGCCAAAGGCTCATCCTGAATTTCACTCAGAACAGTGCCACTGCTGATGGTCAAAGTTGTTGGCAACGGCTCGGGCTTGCGGTAAGCATAAGCGTTAAATGCGAGTCGCAACGTTTGTGTTGATACGCGGGAGTCAGACATTGAAATTTCAATCGCGTCGTAGTCGCGGTCTGTATCAACGATGACATCCTGCTCAACTGCATCGGCAGATGCTAGACCTCGGCCTTGTGCCTGCAGAAAAAGCGGCGCCACATCGACAGCGGCATCCTCGTCAATGAACGTGACAGAGGCAGCTTGCAGAACAAACAGATTGGTTGTGGGCATGGGTGGCCCCAGCACTAAGTGGTCAACATTTAGCGGGTCAGCATCATCCACATCAAGAATGCCATCATTGTCGTCATCAGTATCGAGTTCATCACCGATGCCATCCTGGTCGGTATCTGCCGTCACTAGCGGGTCCAGTGGGAAGTAATCATCGACATCGAGTACACCGTCATTATCGTCATCGGTATCGATCACATTCGCGACTGTATCGCCGTCTGAGTCAGCAAAACTCGTGAACAGGGGAAGCACAACAGAACTTGCTCTAGCGACCTCATCGGTCACCTGTAGGGTTATAACGTGTGATCCTGCGCCGAGATCCGCCACAAACAGATCGCTCGTTTGTTCCGCGGCACTGGCGGCACTACCAATATCAGCCGTTAGCGCCGACTTGGTTCCACCGTCAGCCAGAAAGCTAAATATTGGAGAGTTCTGCGAACCATTGCTCATGTATGCGCTAACGTACACAGGAAATCGCAGCACAGTTTCACTGCTGTCAGCGTCATCAATCAATTTTATTTCAAGTTGAGTATTGCCAACTGTTGTAATGGGATAGCTTGGCGCAACATCAAAGCCAGCGCGCACTGCACCCACTTCTGTTGCGAGCAAGCCGCCACTTAGTTCAGAAATTTGAAGCGTTGTTGTTGCCAGCGACTGAGCCGATAACAGCAACCCTGCAAACGTAGATAACAATTTCGTTTTCATGTTTGAATGTCCGGTTGCTGTAGACGCTACTTGGATCGCGCGAGACCAATCACCCTGACATTCAGTTTGCCGTCACCTGAGACGTTTTTGTTCGGTTCAAACAACGGGTAGAGATAGGGCTCGATACGATTTTCTTCACGCTGAACGTCATACTGATCAATCGGGAAGGCGCCACCATAAACACCCAGATCGTTCTGGCTGCCATCGACATCGTTGAACAAGCCTAGCGGGTTACCCGCGTTTATCCCGGCGGAACCTACACCTAATTCAAAATTGACGTTATCGACAAAATTCACGCTACCAATGACGTCAGTGTCACAGACGCCACCTGCTGCACCGTTATCACACAGGTTGTACTCGAGAATGGAAAAATTTTCCGCTACCGATGTTGCAAGGCTGATCAAAGGACGGGAGGAATTAGCCACGATGTTGTTCCGCGCAATGATCGCCGGATTCGTGAATATTACCGGTGATTCGTGGACAAACCGAACGTCGTCGGCATCCATACCATAATCAACCGTATTATTCTCGAGCACCACACCGCGTGGAAGAGCATTCTGAACGTTCAGAAGGTGAAAACGGCTGATTTGGGTGTTATCTGTCGGGTCTGTCGGGTCCGGTTCGTAGGACGAAGGAAAATCAATAGCAAACGAATTGTTTTTTATGATCGCCCGAGTGCTAGCGCCTTGTATGTATAAGAGAAAGTGCTGTGAGTTCAGGAGGGCGTTACTAGTATTCGTAGAATTATTATCGACAAATCGGTTAGCGACGACAAAGTTCTGCCCGGAATTTAACCAAAGCAGACTTGTTCGAGAGACCCAGTTATCGATCACTTCGTTACCAATGAAGTGCGCCGTGTCCCTTGCGTTCAGTTTTACGTGGTCTCCTGTTGTAGCGGACGGATACAGGAAGCGGTTACCTGTGATCACAATATCCGTCGCAGTGTAGGAATGAATGCCTGCGCTAGCGATAGTATTACCCATCATGACCAGTAGATTGAGCTCTCCCGAAGTATCGGTAATGTAATAGGGATAGCCTGTGATGGTTGACTCAACAATGATCAATTCAACGTCTTCTGCGCCCGCGAGCGTTCTAATATCCAAAGCATGGAGTTGAATACCCGTAAATGATACGTCAACTTCAGTCAGCGCATTGCCAATTGTTACGTCATTAAACGAGCCACTACCACCATTGGCACTAATGATTGGAGACGCATTAGTTTGCGCCTTAAAATTGAGGCTCTTGTCAATTGTCAGCGCGAAAAGAAAGTAAGTGCCGTCCTGAAGCAACAGCGTGTCGCCCTCCGCAGCTAAATTGATCGCACCGGGTAGGGTATTTTCGCCGGGCGGTACAATAATCTCAGCGGCTTGAGACTGAAAGCTGACAAGCGCCAGAGAACACAATAACCATCGCGATGAACGGACTAAAAAACCAAGGGCACTAAACCAAGTAGGTTGCATACAAATCTCTCCTGAAAATTCACGCTCAACAATGTCAGCGTGTAATTGGTGTTTTTATTAATTTACTTCGTCGAACAGAAATTTCATTTCAGCGCGTATCGCAACCCGTTACAAGGAGAGAGGTTTGACACATTCGCAAGATAAATCTTCTCGGCCATTTACTTGAACAATGTTCGACTGAACTCAGCAATGTAAGTTGAATCTTAAACACCCTACAACAAAAAAGTCGTCAGCGGTATCTAATGTAGGGTCACCGGTATGGTCGGAAAGCGGGTTAAGCTGCCAACCCCTGAATACGCGCAGCTTCCTGACGAACCAACTCAGGAGAACCTAACAGCTGTCTATTGGCACCTATCCGCTTAAACCAATAATGTAACCCAACTAAATCAGTAAAGCCCATGCCACCGTGGACTTCCGTGGAAGTCTTGGCAACGGCACGGCCTACTTCTGACAAATGCGCGTTAGTATGACAAGCAAGCATTCTTGCTTCGTTCGGCAAATCATCCATAGCATAGCCTGCATGCCACACTAGCGAGCGGCATGGCTCAAGGTTCGCCAACATATCAGCACACATATGTTTAACTGCCTGAAAGGAGGCAATGACTCGATTGAACTGCTTTCGCTGTCCTGCATATGCAACGGCTTGATCGAGCATACATTGCGCAGCCCCCAGTGTGTCGGCTGCTTGCATAACGCGCCCCATGTCGAGCGTTCTATCATAGACAGCAGGATCTTCGCTAAGCAGCTCTGCCGTGACCTTATCCAGGCTTAACTCACAGGTTGAGCGAGTGGCATCAATCGTTTTGAGCGGGGCTCGCTTTAATCCTCCAGAATCAACGTTCACCATGAAGATTTTTTTGTCGGTGGTCGCGATAAGATAATAATCTGCCTCACCATCAAGCACGAACAGACACTTTCCGGACAACTTTAGACCAGTCGCCGTTATGCCTGCACCCGTTCTTGCACCAATAGATTCACCAAAGGCAATACCAACTCTTATTTGGCCGGTCGCAATGCCGCCAAGCACTTCTTCTTTATTCGCTGCTAGCAGTGGCAAGGGCGCCATCGCGGCAGCAGAGATAAAGGGAGAAGGCGCCGCGTGATAGCCCAAGCATTCAGAGATTACTGCAGCATCAAGCGCACCCAAGCCAACCCCACCATTCGCTTCGGGGATCATTAAGCCGGGAATACCCAGCTCGC
Source organism: Candidatus Azotimanducaceae bacterium (assembly GCA_047629195.1). GTDB lineage: Bacteria > Pseudomonadota > Gammaproteobacteria > Pseudomonadales > Azotimanducaceae > UBA4582. The sequence continues at coordinate 12,998 of JBLHWY010000058.1, read as the reverse complement.
TCAAACCCTGCCATATCGCGGCATCGCTAGTATCACCGGCGGCGACAGTTCGCACTTTGTCCAAACCCACTTGGTCATTTAGGTATTTGTTCACACTGTCTTGCAGCAGCGTTTGTTCTTGAGATAATCCAAATTGCATCTGTCATGCCTCCTACTTGGCTTCGACTTTGGGTTCTTTCGGCATACCGAGGCCACGTTCACTAATAATATTTTTTTGAATCTGCGAGGTTCCGCCGCCGATGATCAAGCCAAGATAGTACATATATTGATACTGCCAGGAGCCGTTATCACGTAAATAGGGATTGTCACCATAAGAAAGACCTATCTCGCCCATCACATCGATCGCCAGTCCTTCAATTTCATGTCGCAGTTCGGTGCCGGTCAATTTGACAACCATGCCAGCAAGGGTCGCATCCTGACCTTTATTGATTCGTGCCGATAGCAGCCTCATGTCATTCGCTTTCTGCGCTAGTACGCTACCCTGAAGCTTCATGAGCCTGTCGAGATAAACCGGATTGTCGATGACTTTTTCGCCGCCAATTGTCTCCGAGTTCATGAGGCGGGTAACCCCATCGAGTCTTGTTTGTGCCACATCAGGGGGCGCAAGCGAGCCGCGCTCATGCCCTAGAATCGCATTCGCGACGAACCAACCTTGACCACGCTTTCCTACAATCTGGTCCTTCGGAACGCGAACATCGGTAAAGAACACTTCGTTAAAGTTAGCCTTACCTGTCATATCAACCAGAGGTCTGATTTCAATCCCCGGAGATTTCATGTCGAACAAAAGAAATGAAATCCCCTGATGCTTAGGAGCTTCAGGTTCAGTTCTGACAAGGCAAAATATCCAATCAGCAAGATGCGCGGTGCTGGTCCAAATTTTCTGGCCATTAATCACCCATTCATCACCGTCAAGCGCCGCCTTGGTCGTCAGACTCGCTAAATCACTGCCTGCACCAGGCTCAGAATAACCCTGGCACCAAACCATTTCGCCGTGAATTGTCGGGCGGATAAATTGCTGCTTCTGCGCCTCTGACCCCATTTCCAACAAGACGGGCGTTAGCATGTTTATCCCCTGACCAGCAAAACCGGGATTTACTTGCGCCCTACTAAATTCTTCGGAGATAATGCGAGGCATAATAATGTCAGGCTTGGCGCCATAGCCACCGTATTCTTTGGGAATAGTTCTCGAGTGATATCCGTTTTCGATGAGGCGCTTCTGCCATGCGAGCAAATCAGGACTGCCAGGTTCCGCACCTACTTTAGGCTGCTTATCTTTGTGCTCGGAAATAAAGCTTTGCACTTCTTCTCGAAATTCCGTGTATTCACTGCCGTATGATAAATCCATAATTACCCCTTACTTTTTAGTCCTCTAATCACACCAAGCTAGACAAGCTGCATTTTTAGAGAAAATCTTTCACTGCTGCCATGTAAAGCTCGAACTGTTCACGCCTGATATTATGGCCCGCATCTGGAATATGGTGAGCTCGGAAACTAGCGTTTTCAAGTAAAATTTTCTCAACTACAGACTGTTTCAACATACCATCACGCTCTCCATCTGCGTAAATAAGTAGCGCGGGACAATGAATTTTGCTGATGTTCACTCGCCAATCACTGTATTTGAGACCCGCCAGCGCTTGCTCACCCACCTGTCGATTTGATTGCACCCACGCAGGAAACTCATCATCGTGCCAATCGGGATGCTGCTTTCGACCCATCTGAAGAATTTCATCATCAGACATTTTGGTCATCGAATCCAAATACTTCTTGAACCCTTTACGTCGTTTAGCCGCTGTTTCTTCACTCTCGTTGCCAGGTTTCTCCGCCCAGGGCGGATCTTCAAGCACTATTTTTGTGACCAGCGAAGGATGCCGCGCCGCTAGATAGGCAACCGTGCCGGCTCCCATCGAATGACCTAATACACGCGCTGGCCCGAGCTTCAGATTTGATATAACTGACGCCAAGTCCTCAGCCAAGTCAGCAGAAGCGCCGATTGCCCGGCCGGATTTGCCATGATTACGAGCATCGACCATTACAATATCAAACGCAGTTTCTAGCGCTTGCGCCACTCGCGTCCAACAGAGTCCGTTGTCGCTAAAGCCATGGGATAATACCAATGGCGGCTTTTCGCCTTTACCCGTTCGATAAAAGTGAATTGGCACATCTCGATCAGTAACAACACCTTCCGTCCAGTTAGTCATCATCTCCTCCATTTGCAACTATGCTCAGATACTACCTATGATCACAAACGCTGAACCTAGCAAATATCTTGCTTGAAAGGAATGGTCGCGCTAATCGGATATAAAACGAGTAGTAAACTCAGATATTTGTTTAAATCAACCCCAGATTGAAGATAATAATAATCGAGGATGTAACCTAATGGCTCATCGAACCAAGGTTTTTACCCGCACTTCTCCCAGCAAAAACGCTATAAAACTGACAAAAAAGGTCAACGGTGGATTTACATTACTCGAAATAATGATTTCCGTTGCAATCCTTGGCATTCTTTCTGCCCTAGCATTGCCGGCATATCAAGACTACATAAATATAGCGAACATGACCAAAGTGAGCTCTCACTATGATGAGGGGAAACGACTGGCAGCAACAACTTTCACTAAAGGCTTCGTCCAACAGGCCCTCAATCAGTCGGTCACTGTACCGTCTTCTACCAATGATTGGATCGCCATTTTTAATACTACCGGTGCACAAGCACCAGGCGGCGGCTTGGCTTTTATCAGCGGTGCAGCCACAGATTCTAAAGGACAAATTGGCGTCCAATCTGCAGGCAGTTTCCCTGTGTCCTCTGTGGTCATCAGCAGACCTGGGTATCAAGACCTGAACGCGGAATCAATCACAATATTTTCTGCCAGTAGCCTTTAAGTCAAAAGAGCTCTTCCAGCATCATGGTCTGATCACGATCTGGTCCGGTTGAGACAATGGCTATTGGCACGCCGCATGTTTCTTCGATTCGATCAAGATAGGCTCGCGCATTAGCAGGAAGTTGATCCAGCGAGGTCGCACCTTCCGTTGATTCGGTCCAACCTGGCATTTGCTCATAAACAGGCAATGATTCACCTGCTTCATTCGTTTCATAATCGAGACATAGGGAGACGGTTTCTAACCCATCCATCACATCGAGCTTGGTGATACAGAGACCCGATATGCTGTTAATTTGAATCACTCGCTTCAACGCAAAAGCATCAAACCAACCGCATCGTCTTGGCCTACCAGTTGTTGAGCCAAACTCATGACCACGTTCCGCCAACCTGCTACCGACTGCGTCAAACAGCTCAGTAGGGAAAGGACCTGAACCCACTCTGGTTGTGTATGCTTTGGTGATGCCGAGAATATAATCAAGGTCAAGCGGGCCAACGCCACAACCGCTGCCAATCGCCCCTGCTGTTGTATTTGATGAGGTTACATAGGGGTAGGTGCCCTGATCAATATCTAACAAGGCCCCCTGAGCACCTTCGAACAACACATTAGCATCCTGGCGCGCTAGCTCTCCCAATTTATTGACGACATCTGCAACCATGGGCTTTATTTCGTCCGCATACCTAAGCGAAGCATCCAACGTTTCATTCAATGTCACGGGCGTTGTATTGAAATAGTTTTTCAAGACAAAGTTGTGATAATCCATAACCTCTTCAAGCGTACTTTTAAATTGTTCTGGCTTGAATAGGTCAGCAATTCTTAATCCACGCCTCGCAACCTTATCTTCATAAGCCGGGCCAATACCCCGTCCCGTGGTGCCTATTTTCTGGTTACCCCTGACATTTTCACGCATCAAGTCTAATGATATATGATGGGGTAATATTAACGGACAACCAGGACTTATCATAAGTCGGTCACGCACATTGATCCCAGCAGCTTCAAGCTTTTCGATTTCTTCCATCAATGCTGGCAGATAGACAACAACCCCATTACCAATTAGACATTCAACGTGGCCGTGCAAAATACCTGAAGGAATTAGATGAAGAATCGTTTTCTTGCCGTCCACAACCAATGTGTGTCCAGCATTATGTCCACCTTGAAAACGTACAACTGCGGATACCTTCTCTGTGAGTAAATCGACAACTTTGCCTTTACCTTCATCACCCCAGTGTGTGCCTACGACAACTAAATTCTTACCCATTTGATCTTTCCATCACGCTTTCAAAAAATAAATTGTTTCATCTGAAACAACAAGTTAATGGTGTTCTCGCTATCTGGCTCGTGAAAAGCCAGCTTAGACTAAAGTCTTTAGCTGAGCCGCCACTCTCCATCTTCATCGATTAATTCTAGATCGTAAGACTGATTATCCGCCAATGATTCAAGCACGATATAACCCTCTTCTCTCAACTGAACGATTTTTTGCCAGCGTGTTTTTTCCTTTGCGGCATCGGTATTAGCCTTGGCCAAAACTCGCTTCTTTTCCGTTTGATCAAGGCCAACAAAACCTAACAGCACTTTTGCGTCCAAATCGAATCCGGTAGCCGATCGTGCCCGGCCAAACACTTCTCCTACGTCATCGTAGCGACCACCCTTAGCGATGCACTGAGTTTCACCTTCAACATAACCTGCAAATACAATACCGGTATGATAGGCGTAGCCTCTCAGTTCGCTCAGATCAAAATACACATTCAGGTTCTCGAATCGTCCGACTATTGCTTGGTGTAATTTTGACAAATGTGCCAGGCGATTCTCTATTTCGGGCATTCCCTTAAAAAGAATCAACGCTTTATCAATAACAACCGATGTGCCACACAACGTCGGTAGTGTAACCATCATTTCACTAAGTTCCTTAGACAACCCCAACTGTTCCGTCATTGATCTTAAGCTGGCAACAGACTTTTGTTGAATAAGGTTAAACAACGACTTCTCATCACGCTCAGATATTCCTTTATCGGCCATTAGCGCCCTAAAAATACCCACGTCGCCAAGCTCTAAATGCACAGATTTCACACCGAGAGAACGTAACGATTCAATCATTAAACTCACAATCTCAAGATCGCCTTCAGCGCCGGGAGACCCAAATAATTCTGCGCCCAGCTTGAGAGGCGCCCGAGAGGCGAGCATGTTTTCTGGCTTGGTTTGTAGCGCTGTGCCGGCATAGCAAAGTCGAGTGATGCCCGTTCGATTGAGACTGTGAGCATCCATTCGAGCGACCTGGGGCGTGATATCAGCACGAATCCCCAATGTTCGACCTGAAATTTGGTCCGTCACCTTAAAGGTCTTTAAATCTAGATCTCCACCCGAGCCAGTAAGTAGAGACTCTAGGAATTCGATCATTGGGGGGATGACATATTCATAACCCCAGCTGGTATAAAGATCCAGAAGTCTTCGACGAATAAATTCCAGATTCAGGGCCGCAGGCGGTAGCAATTCATCTACGCCATCGGGAAGGAGCCACCGATTATTGCTGCTCATGATCCACGCTCACTCTCGGCGAAGTTGGATAATACAAAATTGCGTCAAACAATAGCGCTACAATCGTGTAGATACTGTCTGTCTATTCTGCAGTTCAAAAAAAAACCGGAGGCATAACCCCCGGTTAGATCAATCTTACACTATTTCTTTGGCGTACTATTATTCAAATACTTAAAAAAGTCGCTATCAGGATCAATTAGTAGAATATCGCCCTTATTCGCAAATGTTTTTTGGTAAGCAGCCATACTTCGATAGAACTTGTAGAACTCTTTATCCTTACCGTATGCACTCGCATAAATCGAGGCTGATGTGGCATCACCCGAACCCCGAATTTCTTCAGCCTCCGAATATGCTTCAGCAAGCACAATCTCTGTCTGCTTGTCCGCATCTGCTCGTATTCCTGCACCAAGCTCGTATCCTTGCGCTCGATGTTCGCGTGCTTCAATATCACGTTCAGTGTTCATACGTGCGTAAACGGATTGACTAACATCTACCGGCAAATCAATTTTCTTGACGCGAACATCAACAACTTCAATTCCAAGCTCAGTTCTAGCTACTCTATCAAGCTCTTCGGTCAAGTTCGTCATCAATTCATCTCGCTCACCCGACACAACTTCATGCAGAGTTCGATTACTGATTTCGTTTCTCAGACCATTGTTGATTCGTTGCCGTAACAAAGATTCGGCCCGGCGAGTGTCACCCGCGGTTGCAGTATAAAAACTTTGCGCATCATTCACCTTGAACTTAGCGAACGAGTCCACCATCACAGCTTTCTTTTCCAAGGTCAGGAATCTTTCTGCTGTAATATCAACGGTCAAAACCCTGGCGTCAAATTTTCGAACTTCGTTAACGAACGGCTTTTTGAAGTGTAGACCAGGTGAAATGTCTGCTCGTACAACACGACCGAATTCTAGCAGTACCGCTCGCTCGAGCTCGGTAATAATAAACACTGAATTCACACCTACAATCCCAAGTATGAAAACGATAACTGCCATCACTAATATTTTGGTAGACATTTATCTATCCCTCCTGTTGGATGCTCGTCGTGTCGCGTCATTGGTATTTTGGGAGCTTGATGGCGTCGACGTCGAGTATCCAGAATTGCTATTGCTATTACTCTGGGGTTGACTCATCAATTTATCCAACGGCAAGTAAAGTAAATTATTACCGCCTTCTACATCTATCATCACTTTTGTGCTGTTAGACATTACCGATTCCATGGTATCGAGATACAAACGTTCTCTCGTTACCTCTGGCGCTAGCTCGTACTCAGCGTACAACTTATTAAATCTGGCTGCCTCACCTCGAGATCTCGCAACCACTCGCTGTTGATAACCCAATGCCTGTTCAACCAACCTTTGAGCCTCACCACGTGCCTCGGGGATAACCTGATTAGAATATGCTGTCGCTTCATTTTTTTCGCGAACTTCGTCTTCCCGCGCCTTAATAACATCGTCGAATGCAGCACGTACCGCGTCAGGCGGGGCCGTCTCGTCGATAACAACCTGTGTCACCTCGATACCGGTGGCATATCTGTTCATATAGGTTTGTATTCTTTCTTTCACTTTGATGCCAAGTTCAGCACGTCCCGAAGTCAACACTTCGTTCATGAGCGCACTACCGACTTCGTGTCTGAGTGCACTTTCAGTCGATTGATACAAACTCTGAACCGGATCCCTAACTCGGAGCAGATATTCTTTTACATCGCTCACGACATACTGGACTTGCATATTAACCTTAACGATATTTTCGTCTTCGGTCAGCATCTCAGAGTTATGTTGAATGGATTTCACATCCGTCACACTTTCGATCATTATCTGGTCGATAAGCGGTGGATTCCAATGCAGTCCGGGCAGCAAGATCTCGTCATTCACCTTGCCAAGCCGAAGCACAACACCCCGTTCTTTTTCGTCCAAGGTATATACACCACTCGCGCCCCAGGCTAGAAGAGCAAGCACAACCAATCCGCCGATCATACCTGAGTTTATTTTCATACTGGTACCGCCGCCGCTGGAGCCACCTGAGCCACTGCTCTTGCCTCCAAACATCTGACTTAGATTGTTCTGCAGCTTTTTGAAGGCCTCATCCAAATCCGGTGGACCTTGATCATTCTTATTACCCCAAGGATCTTTGTCACCCTTGTCACCACCACCCGGCTCATTCCAAGCCATATTTATCTCCGTTTTACTTTACGCGTAGGAAGTTCGATATTTTCCCACTATTAATAGAAATATTCATAGTTAATTTAGTTTTCGCACAACAGAAGCTGAAACTGTTTAAACCACTGATGTCACAAATTACTAAAGCCTAGTAGAGAAGCGGCTTAGTAGACGATTTAATTGGCGCTCTTCAATGCGAAGTCGCATATGAATCATCCCGTCATTCCTCACCTCTTCCTCAAGCACCGCATCAAGGTCAAATAGCGCCGACCTCAATTGTCCTTCTGCTGGATCAAGCTTTACCCAGGGCTCAACCACATCAACGGACAACCGCTCACTTAGCGCCTCAATTACGAGCGAAATCCCTGCACCCGTAAGACTCGAGACCCAAACCCTTATGGCCCGGCCATCTGCATCACGATCAACCCGTGCTTGCTCTTCCAGCAGATCAATCTTGTTGTAAACAAGTAACTGCGGAACGTCACTTGCCGTAATTTCCTCTAACACCAAGCCGACTTCAGTCATCTGAAGGTCTCGTTCCTCTGAAGATGCATCAACAACGTGAAGCAGCAGATCCGCCTGCTTGACCTCCTCGAGAGTTGCTCGGAATGCATCGACTAGACCATGAGGTAGCTGTCTAATAAAGCCTACCGTATCCGTCAAGATCGCCTTGCCAATTATAGGCAGTTGAACCTCTCTTAGCGTCGGGTCGAGGGTCGCAAAAAGCTGGTCTGCGGCATGTACATCGGCTTCACAAAGTCGATTAAACAAAGTTGATTTACCTGCATTTGTGTAACCAGCCAAAGAGACTGTCTTTACATCAGCTCGCTGCCTAGCCCTGCGGTTCTGAGCGCGTTGTTTTTTAACACGCTGCAATCGTTGTGTAACAGTTTTTATACGATCACTGATCATTCTCTGATCAGATTCTAGCTGAGTTTCTCCTGCACCGGTTATACCAATCGCGGCCCCTTGACCACGCCCGGAACCGCCACGCTGTCGATCGAGGTGCGTCCAACCTTTTACGAGCCGAGTTGACGCATGCCGCAATTGGGCAAGCTCAACCTGCAGCTTCCCCTCATGGGTACGTGCACGCTGGGAAAATATTTCTAGAATCAGCCCAGTACGCCCAAGTACGCGGCACTCTAAAAAGGCTTCAAGATTTCGTTCTTGAGTAGGAGTCAAATCTTGATCGAAAATAACCAAGCCTGCATCTGCTTCATCAGCTTGCGCCTTGACCTCCTCAAGCTTTCCCGAACCGATATATGTTTTCGGGTTGGGCGCTCTCTTCCGCGCGATTAGGCAGCCTACCGGGACAAGCCCAGCAGACAAGGACAATTCGTTGATCTCCGCTGGAGTCGAATCGTTTTGCTGTATATGGACAAGAAACGCGTGCGTGCCAAATGCGGGCCTATCAAAAAACAATCGTTAATCCTAGGCGAATCAAGCGTTCCCGCCCTCGTCAATCTCGTCTCCTGGCATTACTGGCATCTTGACGTTTCGCGACGGAACCACCGTTGATATAGCTGATTTATAAATCATCTGACTCACAGTATTTCGTAACAATATTACAAACTGGTCGAATGACTCTATTTGTCCTTGCAATTTGATACCGCTCACCAAGTAGATTGAAACTGGGATCCGATCTTTGCGCAATGCATTTAAGAAAGGGTCTTGTAAGGATTGCCCCTTTGACATTTCTAACTCCTCTATAAGTCCAGCTAGTCGCTGAACGTGTCGTTTAACCGACAAAAATTGATGCTCTGAACAGTCACGATATAGGCTCAAATAATTCCGTGACTTACCATCTAACTTAATATGCTGCTTGCTTGTACGATTTTCAAGGCCTCATTGACTTCCGCATCTTCAATCTTATTGAGGTTCTTCCACCCTCGAAGCCAAGTCAGCTGCCGTTTAGCCAATTGACGTGTCGCAATAACGGCCTGGTCCGCCATTGTTTTGCGGTCAAAGTCGCCCTCAAGATGCTGCCATACTTGACGATAACCTACTGATTTTATTGATGGCAGCATAGCATGAAGCTCATATTTCGAGCGTAAGTACTCAACTTCATCAACAAACCCTGCCGCCAGCATGTGCTCAAAACGCAATGCAATAATGCGGTGCAGTACTGCCCGGTCGGGAGGAATTATCGCCATCTGGCAAATATCATAGGGAAATTCGACCTGTCCGCGCTGCAACTTGTGTAATTGCGTCATAGTCTGTCCAGTGAGTTGCCAAATTTCCAATGCTCGCTGCAACCGCTGCGGATCATTTGGGTGAATTCTTGCCGCGGATTCCGGATCAACTTCTGCCAACTTATCGTGGACCTTTTGCCAACCTTGAGCTTCGGCCAACGCAATAATGCTCGCGCGAACCGCTTTATCCGCAGCAGGCATTGATGCGAGGCCTTCAATCAACACTTTAAAGTAGAGCATTGTACCGCCTACCAAGAGAGGGACCTTGCCCCGATCTGTAATCTTCGACATCACAGACAAAACATCCACTCTGAAATCAGCCACTGAGTAGGTTTCATCGGGCGCACGAACATCAATCAAGTGGTGTGGGTAGTGATGTAGCGTCTCAGCATCAGGCTTGGCGGTACCAATATTCATATCACGATAAACTAATGCAGAATCAACACTGACAAGTTCGACGGGCAGATGCTTGGTCAGCTTCATGGCAAGATCAGACTTGCCCGAGGCGGTTGGCCCCATCAGGAATATTGCCGGGGGCTTCTGATTATTCACAAAGAACATCCATTAACTAACAAACCAATAGACCAACAAACGACCACCAATGTCATTGCCCGCGCAAAAACAATGAATCGAGTGAATGCATGGACATTTCAGTCCAGGTAGGTCGACCGTGATTACATTGACCGCTTCTCTCTGTTTCCTCCATATCACGCAGCAATCCATTCATTTCAGGAATCGTTAACCTTCGATTCGCGCGGACAGAACCATGACACGCCATAGTGGAAAGTAACTCGTCGCGATGTTGCTGGATACGGTTACTAGAGCCAAGCTCTACCAGATCAGATATAACGTCTTTTACTAGTCCCTCTACATTAGATTTCGCCAGGATCGCCGGGATAGATCTAACGACCAACGACTCTTCCGAGGCCTGCTGCAACTCAAAACCAAGGGTATCGAGCTCGTCTCGAAAATCCATGGCAACGGCGCATTCTTTTTCGCTTAAAGACAGCGATAAAGGCACCAGCAATGGCTGCTTTTTCATACCCTCACTATCGCTGACTCGTTTCATATGCTCGTAAGTAATTCGTTCGTGAGCGGCATGCATATCAACAATCACTAAACCGTTTGTGTTTTGGGCAAGAATGTAAACACCATGAATCTGGGCTACTGCATAGCCTAGCGGTGGTATTGATTCATCAGAAGTTTCCGGCAGACCTTCAGGCTGGCCCTCTGGCATACCTCCAGTCGCACCGCCGGCAAAGGCGCCATTTTCGCCAACGCGAATAAGATTACCGTATTGATTTAGTTCCTCTCGGACGCTGGCGCCTGATACTCCTTGGCCCGATTGAAAGCGCGCAGAAAAAGGCGCACTAGCACCATCAGCGCCATTCGCGGTCAATGGTATGTAACCTTGGCTGGGTATATTCTGCTGGCTGATACCCCCTTGACCCATAGGGCTAGCAGATATTGTCGAGCCATCATCTGACATGGGCCTGACATCGGCCAAGGCACTATAGATCGACTTAAACAGGAAGCCGTGGACCTGCTGGCTGTCTCTGAATCTGACTTCATGTTTGGTGGGATGAACATTAACATCAACCAACGTCGGATCTATCGACAAAAAAAGTGCAAACACCGGATGGCGACCATGAAACAGCACATCTTGGTATGCCTGCTTAATTGCATGACTCACCAGCTTGTCTCTTATTGAACGACCATTAACATAGAAGTACTGTTGGTCCGCCTGACTTCTGGAATAAGTGGGCAACCCGATCCAGCCTCGAATAGAGAGCCTTCTACCGGGGGAATCACCTTCGTACTCCCGCTCCATGTAGATTGCCTGCTCCATGAAACCCTGACCGAATACAGCGCTGACTCGTCTAGCAGCATCCGCATCATTACTAACTGCAGAAAAATGTCGCAACTGCTTGCCATTGTGGCTAACGTTGATCGTAACTTCCTGATGACTAAGACTGATTTTTCGTAGCACCTCTTCAATCTTCTGTAACTCAGTCTTCTCGGTACGAAGAAACTTTCTTCGAGCAGGGGTATTGTAAAAAAGATCTTTTACTTCCACCGTCGTGCCTACGGGGTGCGGCGCCGGAACAACTTCGGGTGTCATCTGATTACCACCGACAGTCACCTGCCAGGCAGTCTGCTCCGAATCTGTTGGGTCGTTGCGCCGGCTTGTCATTGTCAACTTGGCAATAGACGCAATACTCGCCAAAGCTTCACCTCTGAACCCCAATGTATCAATTGCTTCCAAATCGTCCACAACTTCAATTTTACTCGTTGCATGCCGGCTCATGGCAAGGGTCAGATCTTCCTTATAAATACCATCTCCATTATCCCGTATTCTAATGAGCTTCGTCCCGCCTGCTTCAAGATCCACATCAAGGCGCGTGCAATTAGCATCGAGTGCATTCTCCACCAGTTCTTTGACAACAGAAGCTGGACGCTCGACGACTTCTCCCGCAGCGATTTGATTCGAGAGTCGAGGATTGAGTTGTTTAATTCGCATGATGAGTTCCGACATTTAGCTTGCGCTTGATTGATCACTAAAACTATTAACCTTACTTACTTCCTACCATCCCTTGCAAAATACTCAGCCACAACTTTAAAAACGGCGACTAACCACTTGGAATCCGCAATAGTTGGCCAATTCTGATTGAGTCGCCGTTTAGACCATTAGCCAGCTTCAGATCTCTGGCTGAAACCCTGTGCTTCAGAGCAATCCCTGATAATGTATCACCACGAACGATTTTATAAGTCTGCACGTGGGCGGTCCGCTTTCCTTGTTTCCGCCAAGCGATAAATGATCCCGCTGGAGGATTAGATTCCATATAGCGCTTAACACCCGTAAAAATCGCGTTGGCCATTTTCTGCTGATGCTTACTGGACTTCAGTTTCTTCGCTTCAGCAGGATTAGAAATGTAACCTGTTTCAATAAGAAGTGAAGGAATGTCTGGCGACTTCAACACCAAAAATGCTGCCTGCTCTACCCGCGGCTTGTGTAACTTATTTATAGGCTTAATCGCATTCAATACTTCCTGCCCCATATCTAAACTGGCCGCTAAACTTGCCGTCATAGATAAATCTAGCAAAACACCTGCAAGCAAATCATCCTTGTCATCCAGGCTGACGGCGCCCACCCCACCGATGAGGTCGGCGGAGTTTTCTTTTTCAGCTAGCCATCTCGCTGCTTCACTGGTTGCACCTTGTTGTGATATCGCATAAACAG
>JBLHWY010000057.1:0-35391 GCA_047629195.1 Candidatus Azotimanducaceae bacterium | reverse complement strand
TTGCTAATGAAGAGCCTTCAGCGATTACTAATGAAGAGCCTTCAGCGATTACTAATGAAGAGCCATCAGCGATTACTAATGAAGAGCCATCAGCGATTACTAATGAAGAGCCATCAGCGATTACTAATGAAGAGCCATCACTAGCAGAAGTAGTAGCTGTAACTGAAGAGTCTAATCAGACTATTTCAGAAACGGTCAGTGAAGCTGTTGTTAAAAAGCAAGCTGAACTTGTTTTCGAAGAGAAAGCTGAGGCTGTCGTTGAAGAGAAAGCTGACGCGCCAGTTGAAGATAAGGCTAAAGCTCCAAAAAGTGGCGACAAGGAAGACGCTGCTGTTAAGGAGACCCCTGCGTCCTAAAAAGAAGCTTAGACTTCTGGTTAGTCCTCATATATGCGCCCGGTGACAATTGCCGGGCGTATTGAGCAAACACCAACTATTGATAGATAACCGGCTCGATTTCTAATGTCACACCAAACCTGTCACTAACTTCCGTTACAACAAGATTCGCTAGTTCCTGAACATCCGCAAAGCTAGCCTTCTGTTCATTTGTAAAAACTAACGCATGCTGATGTGAAATTCCTGCACCACCTATTCTTGTCCCTTTCAAACCCGCTTGATCTATCATGCTCGCGGCAGAAAGCTTAATTTTACCGTCAGGCATAATGACACCACCAACTTTGGGGGCGACAAGCCGAATTTTTTTGAATTTTGATGCTGAGATTACAGGGTTCTTGAAAAAGCTGCCCACGTTCCCAATCTGGTAGGGATCGGGCAATTTACTTTGCCTAATGTTGATCACTGCGTCACTAACTGCCTTTGCCGTAAAACCTGATTCTGGATAATCAAGATCGGGATCATAAACACCAGACCCATCATCGTGCCGAGAGCGAAAATCACGACCTAGAGTTTCGTCAATCTTAGTTCGTAGCTCTGGATACTCTAGTCGCGGCTCAAATTTTTCGGCCAGCACTAAAGAGACTGCTGTAACGACAACTCTGTTCCTGAGCCGCTCTTTAAAAACACTCGTTCGATAACCAAATTCACACTGTCTCGTATCAAGGGTTTGAAACGCGAGGGAACAGCGGTCAAGCACAGTAACGGAAGAGATGAAAGATTGGATCTCGACGCCATAAGCACCAATATTTTGTATCGGCGCGGCACCAACGCTGCCAGGTATCAAGGATAAATTTTCGAGCCCAGACAAACCCATAGCCAAGGTTGTACGAACCAAGTTATGCCAATTTTCACCAGCACTAACACAAACTTTATTTCCGTCGACTTCAACGCCTTTGGTTGAAATTGAGATCACCACAGAATCAAGGAAGGGCGCAAGCACTACATTGCTACCGCCACCCAAAACTACCACTTCAAGTTTTTTATCGTTAGCAAAAGTCAAAGCTTCCAATATGTGATCCTCACTGGAAGCTTCAACAAAGTACTTTGAAGTAGTATGCAAGCCAAAGGTATTACGAGTAGCAAGCAACTTATTTTCTTCGATAACGAACGGTTGATCACTCATTTCAATTATTCACGATCACTGCAAAGCGCGTGCCCATAGGCACGCCACGTATTGCCCTAACTAATGGTAGGAATTGCGCTAAGTCTAAGGTTGATGCATTAGATAGCCGACTCAATCAGCAGAACTATCGAATATCAACGTCAACACTTCTTCAAACGCTTGTTCTGCCATAAGCTCCATCTCCGCGTCAGTTCTATCCTGAATAGGATGACCCACAAATACCTTAGTCGGATCAAATCCTAGAGATTTAGCCTGACTAGCTGCTGCTTCAACGAACTCAGCGGATGCAATAAAACCGCCGGGTATGCCGCGACGATCAAGATCCATAATGTCATGCAAACTGCACGACGTACAAGAACCTCAGTCAGCTAACGCTTCAATAACAAGGTCGCATTCCATAGCAATCTGTTGCTTAAGTTCTGTAGGTGCAATCCGAGTAAAAGTGGGTTTGCTATATCGTTTTGTCTTGACCCCCTTCTGCCCTAGCAAATCATCGATTCGGTCTAGGAAGACATCTCCTCTGGGCTTTGAAATATTTAATAAGCCCACCGTTAATCCATCGAGCGATTTGGGCTTCGCTAATGGCATTCGTCCATCAGGACTCAGTTCTGCAGTTGGATCCATTAGTACCATCGTCATTTTAATACTCCTGTATTAGTCCTATTCGATTATAAACTTTAAGCTGAATTATCTAGATCTAATCTTAGCTAGCCTGATCAATGTCCGACTTTGACAGTCACTGGCACACTTCCCATTGGGCCACTTGCCCCCCAACCAGCGATAATTGCTGAAAACATACCAGCTGAACCTCCTGCTCGCAAAATATTTAGCCCACCGGGTCTGAATTTCGGTACGACTTTATCCGCAAACTTCAGGGGAAGTCCTTCTTCTATCCCGCCAGCGCCTACAATAAGCTCTGCTCCGTTAATCTGTAATAGATCATTGAGCACAGACTTCACTTTCTCCTTGCTCCATTCAGCTTCGCGAAAAACTCTCTCATGTTCAGGAGAAACCACTAGAAAGGCATCTGCTGCCATCACCATTTTAGGATGAGAGGCTACTCTTAATCCAGCAGCAAAAGAGCGACAAAGGGATTCTGGCGTTCGAGACTTTTGATCGACGATACCCTGGACCCCATCCGCAGCAAACAATGTGACAGTAGAATCTTCAGAATCGAATCCGTGTTCCACAGCATATGACTCCCAACAAGAATTAGTCTCATCTTCAGCAAAGCAAAAAGTGTATTTACCTGGATTTCCTAGAGCAGCACGGTCTACCCCTTGCGGCTTGCCCCCGCCCACATTACGGATTATTAATTGCAGCGCCCTACCAATGGTAGCGTTGGCACGATTTCCCTGGCCCAACGCATTTCCTTTCGAATTCATTCCAATGGCTCTGGAAATTGGTCCGTTAACGACGACCATTGGCCCCGAGAAGTAGGTCGTAGCCAACAGTCCGTGCATACAGAATTCATCTAGAAGTGCTGCTTCAACAGCCGCAAGAACAACCGGCATATACTCAGGCTTGCATCCAGCCATGACAGCATTCACTGCGACCTTTAAAACGGTGCAAGCAGCGTAGTCTGGCGGAACATCACCAAGGACTTCATCAGGCGAACGGCGCGTACCCTGCAACATTTTTACAACTCGCAGTTCAGTTGGGGGCACTAAAGGAAGGCCATCGCTCCAGCCACGGTCATAACACGCTTCAATTTCATCTTCGCCATCAGAAATAGATAGCCTACGAACTTCCAAGTCTGCAGCGCCAAATTTAACAGCCAGCTTGTCTAGCATGCCCGGATCCATTGATTTAGAACCACAACCAGGCCTGAAAGCTGGGAGCTCTGAAGGAAACTCAAGCCCTGTTAATCGCTGCCATTCTTTTTTGTCCCAACCCTCTGTGCGTTCAAGCTCACCCTTTTTTCCCGAATCATCAAATACTAACAACGTCGGTACGGTTTCTAGCTTGTGGTGAAAAGAATATTCCAGTTCAGTGTCATCCTTAACCTCGACACCGAGCGGAAACTTGGGATTATCCTGCGAGTAAATTTCTAGATCCAGCTCATCTGTTAGCCAACCAGCTAATGGTGCAACTAGCCGACATGTTTCACAATCTTCTTTTAATACCAACACATATCGTGACATTCGTTTACTTCTCCAGATAGTCAATTGTTCTTTGAAGGTCTTCAGGCGTATCTACACCCGGTGGAAAGGTTTCAATCGCCTCATCAACAAAAATAGATTCGCCTTCCGCCATTACGCGCAGCTGTTCAAGTTTTTCAACATCCTCTATTGCTGCAACCGGCCACTGAACGAACTGATTAAGTGCGCTCACCCTGTATGCATATATTCCGATATGGCGCTTATAGTCTAACGACGGGCTAAGAATCTTGTGTTCTTGATTAAACACATCTCTATCCCAGGGAATTGGTGCACGGCTAAAATAGAGTGCCATGCCAGTATTGTTAGTCGCTAGTTTTACTACGTTAGGATCGAATAACTCTCTTGCTGACAATATTCTTTCGTATAGGGTACTCATAAAACAGCTATTCTTTACCAGGTTTTTAGCAACCTGATTGATTGCCGCAGGCGGGATCAATGGTTCATCACCCTGAACATTGACGACAATTTCATCGTCTGGAAAATCCTCTAGCACCGCCACTTCTTGAATACGGTCTGTGCCAGAAACATGGGTGACGGCTGTCATCGTAACTTGACCCCCAAAACGTTTTACCTCAGCAAATACGCGCTTATCATCAGTCGCTACGATTACCCGGTGGCTTTCACTTTTACTAGCCTGCTCGTACACACGCTGAATCATGGTTTTACCCAATATATCCAGTAATGGTTTACCAGGCAATCTGGTAGATTCATATCTGGCTGGAATGATCACCGTAAAACTCATTACCGATCTACTTTCTGCTCTGCTGATAACAACCTTGCTTCTTCCTGCAACATGACAGGTATGTCATCACGTACTGGAAAAGCAAGACCATCGGTATAGCAGATAAGTTCCTGCTCCGGTTTCTTGTAGTCCAGTTCACCGTGACACACTGGACAAACAAGAATGCTAAGTAACTTTCCATCAACTGCCATTTATATATTCCTATTCTGTGTGATTTTTACAACTGGCCAAATTAATACCCCTAACCAACACCAGCTCAAACGATATGCTGTACTGATCTACCCTTCCGAACGCTGAATAGTGGTAAGTTTTTCAAGCAGTTCTTTTCCCATGTTCTCAGGTAACTCCGCCTCAACTAATAAGTACCAGAATTCTTCGTGGATGAGTTCAGGGTTCAACAATCGACATTTAACCGCATCCTTTTCAGTCATGATAACCGGCAAGCTATCGCCAAACATTAAATCTGAGATTTTAAACCAGTGATGGTCATCAAAATGATGTTCGATCACTTCAAATCCCAATGCCCTCAGAGATTGGAAAAACCGGTCTGGATTACCTATACCTGCGACGCCATGCACTGTTCGCTGTAAGGCATGATCTGTCACCGACACCTCATCTCCCGTTACAAGGTTGATTAGGCTAGTAGGCACTAGTCTCATCACAGCCGTTGCCTTGGTCGGCAATTCGATAGATTTATCACCATTCACGACCATGAAATCAACTTCATTTAGGCGCGCCGGGGGTTCTCTGAGTGGTCCGGCAGGTAGACACAAGCCATTACCAAGTCCCTTTTCTGAGTCAACGACGGCAATTTCGATGTCTCTGGCAAGTGCGTAATGCTGTAGTCCATCATCGCTTATCACGACATCACATCCATATTCTTCAAGCAGATATTTAGTTGCAGCGACACGATCTGGGTCCACCACCATTGGGCATCCGCTACGCCGCGCTATCATGACCGCTTCATCTCCAGAAAGGGCAGGATCCGTCAATCCAGTCACCTCAAGGGGATATGACTGGGTCGAGCCACCATAACCACGACCGACAATACCTGGATTATAACCAGCGGCGTTCAATAGCTTCGCTATCCATAGCACAAGTGGAGACTTACCCGTTCCGCCAACATTAATATTCCCAACTATTATCAAAGGTACAGGTGCTAGCCAATGCCTAAATTCTGAGTTTTGAATTCTACGACGGCGAAAGCCTGCCAACAGCCTGAAAACGAATGAAAGCGGCGTCAATGTGCGTACCCAATAAGAGTCGTTATACCAGGCCTTTACCAAAGGATTAAAATCCCCCGTAAACCAAGAGCCAGATTCTGATGAGCTTGCGATCGGCTGAAGCTCTAAAGTTGAAGCAGTGGTATTGGTCGTAATTTTTGGATTCTCTTTAGCTGTGACATTGTGTAAAGACCCGTAATATTGATTATGGGCAAGCAATTCCTCATGCGTGCCTTGGCCTACTATCTTGCCATGATCCAGTACCAATATACGGTCAGCTTTTTCTATAGTTGACAGTCGATGCGCAATAATAACAGTCGTTCTACCCTTCGAAACTGCCTCAAGTGCTGATTGGATTTTCCTCTCTGATTCTGAGTCCAGTGCAGAAGTGGCCTCATCGAGTATAAGTACTGGAGAGTCCTTCAGAAAGGCCCGAGCGATCGCTAAACGCTGACGCTGCCCACCGGAAAGCAACACGCCGTCATCACCAACAATCGTGTCTAAACCATTATCTAATTCGCTGATAAACTCCCAAGCATAAGCCTTTTTAGAGGCCTCCGTAACACTTTCGGTGCTTTCTGAAACCTGATCGCCATAAGCAATATTTCTTCTTACCGTATCATTAAAAAGCGTCACACTTTGAGTGACCAGAGATAAATGATATCGCAGGTTTTCCAGTTGAATTTCATCTATTGGAATATCATCAAGCAAGATTTGGCCTGAATTAGGTGCATAGAACCTGGGTATGAGACTTGCGAGCGTGCTCTTTCCACTTCCTGAACGTCCGACGAGAGCAATCGTTTCGCCAGGGTTCACCGTGAAACTGATATCATTGAGCACCAGATCTGCCGTTTCCTTACCCTCTTCTTTCTGTTTCGAAGTTACAGCCGCGTCATAAGAGAATGAAACATTTCTAAACTCTAATTTACCTTCGACCTTTTCGAGCTTCTGAATTCCCTCATCCGGCTCAGAGGCTTCATCAAAAAGACCAAATATATCTTCAGCTGCTGCCAGGCCCTTCTGTACGGTTGAATTTACTTCAGAAAGCTGCCTGATAGGCTTAGCAAGCAAGCCACCAGCCGTAATGAACGCAATGATATTACCGCTGCCATCCATCGAATCGACAAGACTCGGATCCAGTACTAACCAGACTAAACACGCCAGCGCAATTGACACTACAAGCTGGATAACAGGCGTCGCTATTGACTGTGTTATGACCATTTTCATGGACTGGCGACGATTGTCTTGGCTGACACTGTTAAACCTCTCACGCTCATATTCGGTACCACCGAATGTTCTGACAACCCGGTAACCCTGAACAGCCTCTGACGCTACATGCGTAACATCACCCATAGAGTCTTGTATTCGACTGCTTATTTTGCGGAATCTTTTACCCGCGAAATTAACAATAAAGCCAATGAACGGTGCAACTACTATAAATATTAACGTAAGTTTCCAGTTCAAATAAAACAGATATGCCATGTAACCGATAACTGTAAATCCTTCCCGGATGATCACTCTTACAGCATCTGTTGCAGCACCTGTCACCTGGGTGACATGGAAAGTAACTTTGGCAACCAAATGCCCCATAGCACTCTTGTCATAAAAGCGACTAGGCAGTTTCAACAAATGGTCAAAAAGTTCGCACCGCAATGTGTGTACTAGGTTTGTGCCAATATATGTGATGAAGTAGTTTCCGATAAAGGTTCCGAGTCCCCGCCCAAACACGACCAATACAATAAAAACCGGTATTAAGGTTCGGTTGAGTGTCTCAGGTTCGCCAACATACTCGCGAATAAAAGATCCGGAGAAGCTATCTGGCACGACAGTTCGACCTTCTAGGAAATCAATGATGTAGGCAATAAGCTGAACAAAACCGACATTTGCGACAGAATGGATGATGAAGCCAAGCATACTGAGTAAGAAAGCAGCCCAGTAGATACTGACGTATTTCAGCAGTCGTCCGTAGACTTGAACGTCAGACTCATCGTTTGAATTTGCATCAAACTTAGACGCCGCGTCTTGTTCTACGTTCTTGGCAGACGCGTCGTCATCAATCTCGTCAGAGAAAGACGAAGATTGAGAACCGGATGGCCTACTACTCTTGCTCACTGGCGTTCTTGGTTGTGATACTAAGATGACTAAACCCTAATTGTCCCGCCGCATCCATTGCCGTTACAACTGATTGGTGGGGTGTTGCAGAATCTGCAGTAATAGTCAGCGGTAAGGTATTATCTCCGGCGCTCACTTTCTGCAATGCGTTCATCAAAGTCTTAATTTTATTGTTAACCAAGGCTACCTCATTGATTGCGAATTCTCCCGAACGAGTAATGGAGATCTCAAGTGTCTTTTCAGCCAGATTAGTTGGCGCACCTGAAGCTTCGGGCAAATTTATTGATAGCTGGCTTTCCTTTGTGAAAGTTGTAGACACCATAAAGAAAATAAGCAGTAAAAAGACCACATCAATTAGCGGGGTCAGATTAACTTCTACTTCTGTTCGTGAACGTCTGGCGAATTTCAACTTAGGCGAACCTTTGCTTAACGTACTATGTCTGTTTTTTGAACTTTGGGGTCATTCTTATCAGTGCTGAATCTATCCGCATTTAGAACTTCGACCAGCTTTAGAGCCTCCTGCTCCATGGTTATCACTAGCTCATCTACCCTGCGTTGGAAAAAACGAGAGAAGAATAAGCTCGGGATTGCAACAGACAATCCAGCAGCGGTTGTAATGAGTGCCTCAGAGATACCGCCAGCAAGAACAGCAGCATTGCCCGTACCTTCTAATTTTATCGCAGTAAACACCTTGATCATCCCAATAACAGTACCGAGTAACCCAAGCAACGGAGTAATGGCCGCTATAGTACCTAATGTATTCAAATAACGTTCCATCTCATGCACAACATGACTAGCGATCTCCTCGATGCTCTCCTTCATCTGGTCGCGTCCTCGCTTGTGATTACTAATACCCGCAGCCAGAATTTGACCTAACGGAGACCCGGACCTCAATTCACGAAGTTTCTTGCTATCCATTTCGTTATTACGAATCCAATTCCAAACCTGAGCCAAGAGATTCTTTGGCACAATCTGCGCCGCCCGCAAAGTCCAGAATCGCTCGACACAAATTGCAGCAGCAATAACCGAACACAATAGAATTGGCACCATCAGCCAACCACCCGCTTGAACCAATTCAAACACTGGGCAAAATCTCCAAATTATGAGCGTAAAAAAGTAGCGGACAGCTTACCACATACACCCCGAATTACACTCTGGTATGAATATCGAATATTGGATTTATTGAATAAAATCAACGTACTCCGAAGATATCAGAAAGGAAGGGATTCAAGAACCGACCCTCTGGATCTAGGTCTTGACGAATCTCACAGAAGCGATCGAAACTGGCGATGGATTTTGACAGCTCCGGCGCTTCAAAGCTGTGCACCTTACCCCAATGAGGACGCCCCTTATAGGCTCTGAATATCGACTCAGCAGCGTTAAACAGTGGCGCTGGATCTATCGCAGCATCCTGATGTATCGAGATTGTCACAGTGTCTCTACCAGACGCAGAGCTGATCATTATATTGTCAGCTTTTAGCGTTCTGTATTCGACGGGCCATACAACTTCAGGAAATTCACTCTTCATCATTTGTCTAATTTCCAGAAAACATTCCCAGCCTGCCTCGGCAGGTACTGAAAACTCCATCTCGTTGAATTTTTCGTCACGGGTCGAAGGAATAATATTGTAATTTGGCCCCACCTCCTCCCATTTTGTGGGTTTAAAGGATCGAGTCTCCTCTGTCAAATTCAGCGTTTTCATGGCACACCGATCCGATTCTGGCAACCAAAAGAATTCCCAATTACGATTGCTAGCTATCAGCTCATCCCGTTGTTCGGCACACTCGTCAATGCTCGCCAACCAGTTACGCTCATGAAGGTAGTAAGCCGGCACACCCTTTAAGGTAACCTCAGTAATCAAACCCAATGTTCCCATTGACACCCGCGCTGCCTGGAAGTGTTCCTGCATATTGGCCTCATCCAGCGTCAGGACTTCTCCAGCAGCAGTGATCATTCTAATTCTACTCACCTGACTTGGAATATTCTGAAATGTTGCACCAGTGCCATGGGTACCAGTGCTAATTGCACCGGCAATCGATTGACGGTCGATATCACCCATATTTTCCATCGAGAGCCCAAGATTCCACAAAGGCTCCCCTAATTCATGGAGTTTTGTTCCCGCACGAAAAGTCACCTCGCCAGTCGCAACATTGTTAGAAACCATACCGCTATAATTATCTAGCGATACAAGGTAATCGTCTGTCCAAAACGGTACAAAAGAATGTGCAGAGCCAATCGTTCTGACTGTTTTTTGTTCTGTTTGAGCCCGGTTCAAAATGGCAACAATATCTTCTTCTGACCGCGGCAATTCAAGCCCCAGCGCATTATGTTTTTGGCGACCAGACCAACTATTCCACTCCAAAGACATTTTGCATTTCTCCCATTAATCAATACATTTTGTAAGAGCCTACACGACATCAGTTGCTATAAACAGAATTGAAGATAGCCAATTAGGACAGCCAATTGGAATAGGGGCTAACGGGAAGGAAAAGCAATAATTCAGCAAGCAACTTGCGGAGAATCTTATCGTCTAAAGCAGAAAGGTCTCATCAATAGCATGAAACAAGCTAGCAGAATCGATCAGAGAATTTGCTGTTAAACTTTTGACGCCATAAACCTCAGCGTTAACACCATAGCTACGCTTAACTTTTTCAAGCAACAGGTCAAAATCCCCATCTCCCGAGAGCAGCACAACAGTATCGACGGATTTAGCGGTGTCCATCACATCGATAGCGATGCCAACATCCCAGTCTCCTTTAGCAGAACCGTCACTTCGCTGGATATATGGTTTCAGCCGAACGGTGAAACCAATGTGTTTTAGTGCGTTCTGAAACTTTAACTGTTTTGCGTCACCACGATGTATGGCATAAGCCTTTGCGGACACAATTTCGCCTTCTGACGCAATTTTTTTCCACAAAGCTCGATAGTTAAACTGCCGCCCGAATGCTTGCTGAGTGGTGTAGTAAATATTCTGCACATCAACAAAAATCGCAATACGATTCATAAATCACACGCTGCGGCTTGCCTTAAGTTCAAAATGCTTTTTAGCGATTTCCGTTTACAGGCTGACGACTAGGGGCGCTGTTGCCACTTCTGTTACCAGCGTTATCTTGCGTGTTTGCCTGACGACCTCCAGAGCTTTGGCTGCCCGAGCTACGGCCGCCCGAGTTGCGACCAGTGTTACTTCTGGCCCCGTTGCCCGAGCTATGTCTGCCTGCGTTCGAAGAGGCGTTGTTGCCCGAACTGTTACTAGAATTTCCGCCGGCACGATTACCTGATGCATTTCCTGCGCTATTTCCAGAGTTGCCCCCGGCACGATTGGCCGTGCTATTTCCAGTACTATTGCCAGAATTATTACCCGAATTATTACCCGAATTGCCGCCGGAATTACTGTGAGTCCTATTGCTAGCACTACGATCAGATGGTCGACTATTCGTTCGTCCACGACGGCCTTGACCGGAAGCTGCATCGCCTCCTACAGTACTGTGGCCGCGTGAATTTTCACCCGATCTTTGACCATCATGGTGCTCTGACCTGGCTTTCTTAGGCTTACTCTGCTTCACCGGCCTACGATCAAGCCGTGACTCAGGGAGCCCATGATCAGGCTCAAAACCCTCGACAATTTCTCGCTCCAAGATCTTTTGGGTTAAACGTTCAATATCGCTTAGCTGCTTAAATTCATCAGCACTAACCAATGACACAGCTTCGCCAGTGGAGCCAGCTCTGCCGGTACGCCCTATTCGATGGACATAATCCTCAGGAACATTCGGTAAATCAAAATTCACGACATGAGGTAACTGCTCAATATCCAAACCTCGAGCGGCAATATCAGTTGCAACCAATACTTTAACAGCGCCTTGCTTAAAGTCTGCGAGTGCTTTGGTTCGTGCTCCTTGACCCTTGTTTCCGTGTATTGCGGCTGCGTTGATTCCTTTTTGAGACAACTGCTTGGTCAACTTGTTGGCACCATGCTTGGTTCTAGAAAACACGAGTACCTGCTCCCATTTGTTTTCTAGAATCAAGTGAGTCAACAATGCTGTTTTTTTACTCTTATCAACAGGACAGATCCACTGCTTTACCGTGGGTGCCGCCGTATTTCTTGGAGTAACAGATATCTCAACGGGATCATTGATCATACCTTTTGCCAATTGGCGAATGTCAGGGGAGAAAGTGGCAGAGAACATCAGGTTTTGTCTTTCGCTAGGCAGGAGAGCTAGAATCTTGCGAATATCATGGATAAAACCCATGTCTAACATGCGATCCGCTTCGTCAAGCACCAACACTTCAAGCTCGTCAAACCTGACGGCCTTTTGATTGTAAAGGTCCAATAGCCGTCCTGGCGTTGCCACCAGAACATCCACGCCGCGACGCAATTTCATCATCTGGGGATTTATTTTGACTCCACCAAAGACTACCGTTGAACTTATTGAGAGATTCTTGCCATAAGTCACGACACTTTCAGCTACCTGCGCTGCGAGTTCCCGTGTAGGCGTAATAACCAATGTACGCACCTGATTGGCGCTTGCTGGCTTACCTTTTGCTAGTTTTTCTAGGATCGGTAGTACGAAGCCCGCCGTCTTGCCGGTCCCCGTCTGGGCCGCAGCCATGACATCGCGACCTGCAATTACAGCAGGAATCGCTTTAAGTTGAATAGGTGATGGCGTCTCATATCCGTGAGCGGCAACGGCTTCTAATATTGGTTGGGATAACCCCAAGCTGGCAAAGGTCATAAATCATATCTTTTAGTTAGGAAAAAGGAGTCGGATTAATTGTGCAAATCGAATATGAAATACTTAATGTGCACTGCAGCATTAGCGGCGGTCGGGGAGCTTACAGGGTATCGTCACAAACTACTATGAATGGCTAGACTATTTTCAGTATGAGTAAAACCCACGACCCGACTTACGCCCGAGATAACCTGCTGCCACCATTTTTTTAAGCAATGGACATGGCCTATATTTTGAGTCGGCAAATTCAGTATTCAGCACTTCCATTACTGATAAGCAGATATCTAACCCAACCAGATCTGCAAGCGCGAGTGGTCCCATAGGATGATTTGCACCGAGTTTCATTGCCGCATCAATATCTTCAACTGAGGCCACACCTTCAGAATAGACAAAAATCGCTTCGTTAATCATGGGTACAAGCATTCGATTAACCACGAATCCGGGAGAGTCTTTTACTTCAACCGGAGATTTCCCCATCTGCAAAGCCAAGGCCTTAGTCGCTTCAAATGTCTCATCCGATGTCTGCAGCGCTCGAATAATCTCAACCAATGACATCACAGGTGCAGGGTTGAAAAAGTGCATACCGATAACTTGCTCAGGTCGACCACTACCTGCCGCTATTTCAGTTAGCGAAATTGAAGAAGTATTCGATGCAAGAATCGCGTTCACATCCGCAGCTTCGTTTAGCTCGCTGAAAATCTTGCGCTTAATGCCAGGGTTTTCTGAAGCTGCCTCTATGATCAGCCGTGCGTGCGAAAGATTCCCGAAATCGGTTGCCGTGGTCAATCGCGCCAAAGTTGTCGCAGCATTGTCCGATGTGATTTTTTCCCGGCTAACCGCGCGTTCCAGGGTCTTTTTTATACTCGCCATACCCACTTCTAGAGCAGTCGCACTGACGTCTATCATTTGCACATCGAAGCCAGATTCTGCCGCTAATTGGGCTATACCGTGACCCATGGTGCCTGCTCCGACTACCGCAATCATATTTTCATTCATAAGAATTTTTCTCTAGCGTAAATTAAAGGTTTTTACCTGCCTCGGCAGTTATTTCGTAGGCACGAACGCGCTTGTCATGATCGAACATGGAGCAGGTCATGATGAGCTCATCAGCCCCGGTCAGCTCAATAAATTCAGCCATACCTGTTTTAATATCTTCATAATCACCAATTGCCGAACAACGGCTCATCTGAGATAGCAACATCTTGTCATCGGCGGTCAGTTGCTGCTCGAAATTCTCTATCGGAGGGGGCAACAGGCTGGGCTTGCCTCGTCGTAAGTTGAGAAACGATTGCAATGAAGAGGAGCGCAGATACTCAGCTTCCTCGGTCGACTCGCCAGCACAGATATTGAAACCCATCATAAGGTAGGGCTCTTTAAGTTGAGCTGAAGGCTTAAAACGTGCTCGATATATTTCGATCGCCTCCAGCATTTGAGCAGGCGCAAAATGTGAAGCAAAGGCAAAAGGTAACCCTAGCATTGCCGCTAACTGGGCGCCGAACAAACTAGAACCTAATATCCAGAGCGGCACATGCGTTCCAACTCCCGGCACAGCGGTCACTCGTTGCCCTGGCTGCGGATCATCGAAATACTGCTGTAACTCCATGACATCGCGGGGAAAATCCTCAGCACTGCCATTTAGAGTCCTTCGTAGTGCGTGTGACGTGACTTGGTCCGTTCCTGGCGCACGACCCAGTCCAAGATCAATTCTGTCTGGATACAATGATGCCAAAGTTCCAAACTGTTCTGCTATGACTAGAGGTGAATGATTCGGCAGCATGATGCCCCCGGAACCTACCCTGATTGTTTCTGTGCCGTTTGCAATATGACCAATAACAACAGCGGTTGCAGCACTCGCAATTCCCTTCATGTTGTGATGTTCTGCTACCCAGAATCGATGGTAACCCAGCCTCTCTGCATGTTGAGCCAAGTTGAGAGAATTATGGAGAGCCTCGGCGGCATTGCTCCCTTGCTTGATCGGAGCCAGGTCCAAGATTGAAAATTGCGTCATGATGTCTCGCTGTGTAAATGAAACACATAGTATCATCTGCATCAGCAACTGAACGAGCCCAACCGGATACTGATATGAAAATTGATAGCGCTATTAGCCCAGACCTCGCCAATGTGAAGCGAGATATTACTCGCTTGCAGGAGTTTGGTTACGACGGAGCCCGCGTCGCGGAACTGACACACGACCCATTTCTGCCCTTGACCCTGGCCGCGGAGTATTCTGACAACATCGATTTGATGACTTCAGTCGCAGTAGCCTTTGCCCGAAACCCCATGTCAATGGCACATCTGGCCCATGACCTTAATGCCTTCAGTGGCGGCCGATTTATATTGGGACTCGGCACTCAGGTGCAACCACATGTCGTAAAGAGATTTGGCATGCCTTGGTACAAAGCGCCAAGACAAATGCGTGAATTTATTCATGCTATGCACGCAATATTCGATTGTTGGTATGAAGGCGACACGCTGGATTTCGAAGGCGAGTACTACCGACACACACTGATGCCTAAGACATTTCAGCCGACGAACATCGAATTTGGCAGGCCTAAAATTTATCTTTCAGCGACGGGGCCATTGATGACAAAAGTCGCTGCAGAAACAGCCGATGGTCTTATCATGCATCCATTCTCTACCGAGAGATATATTCGCGAAGTTAACTTACCCGCAATCATCGAGGGTCGTAAAAAAGCTGATGTTTCACCAGATGCCTTCGAGATTGACTACGCACCTATGATAGCGACGGGAGAAACAGAGGAAGAAATTAATAAATCAATCGCCCAGGTGAAGGACAGGATTGCCTTCTATGGATCAACTCCAGGCTATCGAATGGTGCTAGATCTTCACGGTTGGGGGGAACTCCAAGGAGAATTGAATCAGCTGATGCGGCAGCATAGGACAGCAGAAATGGCAAATTTAATTGACGACGAAATACTTCACACCTTTGCCATAGTCGGCGAACCAGCCGAAATAGCACCCGAATTCAAGCGCAGATACGGAGACCTGATTGATCGTTCTGCCTTTTTAGCACCCCACCTCTCACCTGAGCTGGTGAGATCAATTATCGCCGAGTTGAAATTTTGATGATTGGTCCCCGAAACTGACGGACAAAGCAGAGACATAGTTACAACGATTAAGTAAGCTTGATCAAACTTTCGACGATGAGAATTATCCATGACAAATTCAGGGCTCCATCACGTTGGTCTCGCAACACATAATATGGAAGCTACCCTCGACTTCTATGAAAATATTCTTGGCTTTAAAACCAGAGTATGTGACGTAATCCAACCGGCCACTGGTGGCGCGATACGACACGCCTTTCTAGACACTGGGGACGGTGAGATGATCGCTTTTATGGAGTTCAACGAAGTCCCAGGTATCGAGACTAATTTTGATGCCGGTATCAATCGCGGGCTGGGCCTGGGTGGTGGCGTCATGCACTTTGCCTTCAAAGCAGCTGATGAAGCTGATCTTGAGGTCAAGAAGAACCACTTGCTAAACCATGATGTTGCGACCCGCGGCATTGTCGATCATGGATGGTGTAAATCTATTTACTTCACCGACCCGAACGGTTTGCAACTGGAATATTGCGTTGTAACTGAAGTTCTAGATGACACCCACGTGGCCGATAAAAAATCTGAAGTCTGGATGAAATATGCGAAGTCTAACGGTTAGATATCCTAAGAACACTGCATCTTAAAAACACTGCATTCTATAAACAGTGCAGGGATAACCGTTGTTTCGGCTCTTGAAGGTTTCCACAATTTGGAACCCTTCACTCTGATATAAACCAATCGCCGGCTTGTTTCCATTCAGCACAAAGACGCACGCGTTAGCCGTCAGATGTTCAGCCTCTTTTATCTCTTTGAGGGCCTGCTGCAAAAGCTTTCGACCAATCCCTTTGCCACTATCTTCAGTCCTCATATACAGCCAACCGATTTCATTTTTGTTTATGCCAACAAAACCAACAATTTTTTGGCCCACACATGCGACGAGCTTTCTACATGACAAGAATTCCGCCAGGTCTGTGGCGTCATTCATCAATGGCACAAATGCTCGTGCATCACAGGAGCCTTGCAGTTCGACTGGTCGCGCTTGATCGTGAATCAAGACTGCGTCCGACTGATCAGCATCAAAATAATCACGGATTTTTATTTCTTGCATTTCGTACTAGCTCAATTTTGCTAGCAACAAGCGTCGCCAAAACTCGGTTTCAAAGGTTGCCGCACTCTTGCCTTGGTCCGCTTTTCGCGTCCTTGCAACGACAAGTGAGTGCTGGGGCAACATATACAAAAAATTACCGAATGCGCCCCTTAGCGAAACTAAATCCTGAGGCGCCGTTGGGACGACATTACCAGCGAATATTTTGTCTTTCATCGGCAACATAAATTGTTCAGAACTATTGTTCCACCAACATAACCCCCACGCTGGATTATCCTTCGAAGATCCAACGGGCAGCTGCTCAATATAATGTTTCGGCACGAGTTGAACGTCATTCCAACGCCCACCATTTAAGAACAATTGCCCGATCTTTATCAGATCGTCTGCACATGACCTTAAACCTGAAAAAGCTGTGCCATCCGGAAGCTTTTGATCTCGATCTTCCCATTGCGTATTAGACATACCCAGTGGCTCGAACAGCCATTGGCGACTCAGTTCATTGAGGCTTAAGTCTGTGTGTAGGCACAATATTTTTTTAAGATAATTGTACGCTGTATTGTTGTAGCGCCAATCAACAGCCACGACACCTAGAGGATTAAGATCATCATCCATACCAGTGGTCATCGCCAGTAAGGTTTCTATCGTTAGACTAGCCTCGTTCCAAGGAGAAAGTTCTGTCCATTCGGGATCAAGGTGGTGATTGATGGCATCGCAGGTTTCCAATAGGTACTTCTCCTCAGCGATACCTATCAGCAACGAGAGGATACCCTTTTGTACTGCAAAGACGTCGATCAACTGCGCTTCGCCAACGATATCGATTAAGGGAGAACCTTTGTAAGAAATTGCCAACTCTGCCGTACCGTGCTCCATTGAAAAATCAATGAGTTCGTTGAGCAAAGATTCTGACCAGTCGTTGTTAGGAAGGATGTTGCTGCGCATGTCGAATACCGTCCATCTGCTTCGAGAATTGATAGAACGGCAATGTAACCTGCTTCGACATAAAGAAAAAGCATCCTGAGACTAGGATACTATATTTCAAATAAAGAATTTAACTCACGCCGCTTCACGGTCAATCGTTTGATGAATGGGTAACTGCAGCTCTACCACATTATTTGAGATGACAGGCTGGGGATTTAGCTCCTCATTCATCATCTCGATTACTGTAGAATCAAAATAAGCTGATTGTGTAGGGAGGCAATGCGCTGCCAATGCGATTAATCTGAACACTTAAAACTCCTGAATTATTTACCGAGAATCGATATTCTCGAGGCTGTAAAGCCAGCTGCCAACACATGGTTGGCTTGAAAAGCTGCGCATCGTACTGATTTTATTGAGTAAATCACTATAAACTCCTAAACCTGCACATGGCTCTTGCGAAACTTGTTCTTAGTGGTTATTGGTTTTTACGACTTTTGTACGAAGCAAGGCGCTAGTTGGTTCAGGATGTGTTCTGAGATATTTTCAGGCTCTGGGCTGAACTAAACGCCGATAAGTTTGCTCTAAGATCTTAGACGACAATCGAGATCTTCTGCTAGAATCGCATCTATGTCCCAAATCAAACACCTATGCATTGTCTTAATAGCATCAACCCTACTTGTTTTAGGGCCGATACTAAGTTGCTGCGCTGGTGTTATCGGTATGGCCAACTCAAGCCAAGCCGAGGTAACCGCCGAAGAAAATAGCCTGCCTTCTGTTATGGCTTCTGACTTGCGCTCGCTGCAGATGCCTTGTCACGAGATGACAATGGACATGAACGAAGTAGACAACATAAATAACATGACTCATCAGGTAAGTGATGATGCCCATCACTGCAGCAGCAGTGATGCCTGTATGACCACGATGGCACAAGAAAACCAACACATCTTGGCGGCACATGCCCTAGCTGAGGTAGAACTCGAGCCACTATATTCCCTCGTGCTGCTCGAATTTCCAAAAGCGCGACCCACTACCGTAAGTCCGGAAAGACCTCCTGATCATCTACATCCAAGCCCTCTCACACCGATTACGCTTCATCAAGTTCTGACTATCTGACCCTAAAGGTTCCTTTGACTGTCCCTCTATAATCTAGCTGGGGTGATTTTCTGGTTCCTAACGGATGAGATACCATGAGCACAACTCAAACATTGTTTTTCCAAAACGCTTTGTCTATTACGAAGCAAAAGTACTCAACACGTCTATGCGCTTATACGATAGTGCTATTACTTGGCCTTAATTCGAGCGCCAATGGTGAAGTTTCTCCAGCGAAACCGCTCGTGTTTGCAGACCTTCAATTCGCAGAGCTGGAATCTCGACTTACCGATCACCCGGCTCTTCAAGGGTTACGGTTTAGGTCGCATGCGATGCGAGAACGCGCAACTGCTGCAAGCGCACTCCCCGACCCCATTATCTCTCTGGGATTGAATAACGTCCCTGTAGCAGACTTTTCGTTCGATACTTTCCTACCTACAAACAAGTCGATTGGAATTCAGCAGTCGTTCCCTAATCGCGCCGGCCGTCGAGCGCGAGAAGAAAACGCAACGACAAAATCCGCCGCCCTCGAAATAGCAGCCTCATATGAGTTCGCGAGGCTTCGCGCATCACTGATAACCAATCTTATTGAACAGGCAAGGATAAAGCAGGACATCGCCCTTGCCAGCGCCCGGGATTTAAAATATGCAGAGTTACAAGAGGTCATCCAAACTGAAATCAATGCTGGACGGGCGGTTGTGTTTCGCCTTGCCCAGGTAGATATAGAAAAAGCTGACGTGGCCCGGGACATTGTTAATCTCGAAAGTGAACTCATTGCTGTTAGAGCAGAGATCAACAGTTTGGTTGGCACCACCGCGGCCACCCCTCCGCCCGCCGTATATCTCGAACATTGGAACGGTGACAACCTTAGCTTTCATACGGTAAGACTAGCATCAGCAAATATCGACATCGCGCAGACGAGAGTAGCGGAAGTTCGATCTGAGCTTGGACCAAATTGGGGCGTGGGCCTGACTTATCAGCAACGGGATGCGGGCAATGGCGGTTCGGGATCCAGCTTCGAAGGTGACGACTGGTTTTCAGGACAAATCACTTTTACGGTGCCAGTCTGGGCAAATAAAAAGCAAGCCCCAGCTCTACGCGCAGCACGTTCTGAAAAAGCTGCTGCCGAGATAAATGTTTCAGCGATAGCTCGAAAGACTGAAGCGGATTGGCGAGCACTAGCAGCAACCAGTAATGCAGCAGATCTAAGTATCGCTTTATTCGAGAAAAAACTGCAGGCGCTCGATGAAAAAATTGCTGCCTCATTGACAACTTACGAATCAGGCAATGGCGACTATTCACCAATAATTGACGGTGAAATTGCACAACTCATATTCCGCTCGCAGATCGCTCGTGAAACCGCGCGGCGTGATATCGCGATAGTACAGGCGAATAGCCAAATGGTGACCATATGAAACACTTATACCTGCTGCTAATCACGGCAATTCTATTTCTCAACCAACCGACTCTGGCACAAGATCAGGCTTTATATACTTGTCCGATGCATCCCCACTATATATCGACTGACCCCAATGGAACTTGCCCTATCTGCGGTATGGATTTGGTTCCCAGCAAATCAGAATCAAATTCAGCCCCCACCAATCCCCTCCTCGGCACTGTGATCAGCGTTCCTTCTGAGATGATTCAAACCATGGGCGTAAAAACTGAGCATGTTAAGCAGGTAGCGTTCGGTAGAAAAGTTCGGGCCTTCGGCAATGTACAAGCCAATACCCGGCGTGAAGTCGTTTCCGCTTCTCGCCTAGAAGGTTGGATAGAGGATCTTGCTGTCACCGCCGAGGGGGATACGGTGCGTCCGGGACAACTTTTATATAGGGTATACAGTCCCGATCTAGTTGCAGCTCAAAAAGACTACCTCGCTGCTATCAAAATTGGCAACGATAACCGCATCAATGCATCAGAACAGCGGCTAAGGTCCTTAGGTATGCAAAGGGCTGCAATTACATCTTTAAAAAGCCAGCAAAAACTAATCGAGAAAATCCCGGTTTTTGCCGAAGATGGCGGCGTAGTCCAAGCGTTAGAAGTGAGAGATGGCGCCTACGTAAAACCGGGTGATGCAGTGCTAAAATTACAGTCCTATGCTGATGTCTGGGTTATCGCTTCGATCGTAGAACAAGACATTATATTTGTGTCCAGTGGTATTCCTGTCATGCTCGAATTCCCAAGCGCCCCTCAGGCACCGCAGCACGGGATCGTTGATTATGTTTATCCAACAATCGATCCTGTAACACGGACACTCAAGGTCCGCATCGTTGTGGACAATGAACAGGGCTATCTTCGCCCCGGCGCCTTTGCTGACATTGCTTTCAATGTAGATGCAGGAGAGAAGCTCTCGGTCCCTAGCGAAGCCGTGCTACATGATAGTTCTGGTGCGCATGTTATCACCGCTTTAGGTGAGGGGCGATTTTCATCGAGAGCAATCAGAACTGGCATATCAGCTGACGGCCGCACGGAAATAACCTCTGGCCTCGAGGCAGGGGAAAGTGTGATTGTGAGCGGTCAGTTTATGCTTGATTCCGAAACTAATTTACGCGAGGGCTTTGCAAAACTAACCCCGCCAATCGTCAACCCAGACACACAACTCTCGGCATTAGCGTTAGACTTAAATGCACTCGCTCTAATTGATCATTTCATTGATGCTGCGCTCTATTTTCATGAAGCAATAGTAGACAAGTACGAAATTGATACTCAATATCTCAACCCTGCAATTTCGGCCGGAGAGACCCTGAAGGCACGTTTCGCAAATACCCAGCTGATCCCAATCGTTGAAGCAATGCAATCAGTACTGGCCAACACGCAGGATACTAAAAAGCCAGTACCACTTGCCCAATCACTTTCTGAACTGGTATTAGCCGCAAAACCCTGGTTGCTTGAGGGCGCCCCAAAACACTATCAGGATAAAGAAATCAGCCTGTATCAAGATGTCGAAACAGGTAGGTTTTTCCTTCAAGAAAACGTTCAAAGCGGAGTTCTAAAAGGATTAAGCATCTCGAACCCCTATAGCAATGGCGAGGTTCACAGCATCGCATGGCCAATGCAGATGGACCAACACAACATGCAATCCGTTCCCGCACCTAAAGATTCACCTGCAAGGGCATCTGATCCGCATGCGGCTCATCACTAGGAGCGACCTATGAATAATTCAATAAAAGATGAACTCGCAGGATCCGACCCAGCGCATTCTGGCATCGCTAAAGTTATTGCCTGGTCCCTCAACAATCAACTCATCGTGCTGGTGCTTGCTGCTGGACTCGCGATAGCAGGCTGGCTTGCACTGCTCAACACACCACTGGATGCAATTCCAGATCTCACCGATACCCAGATCATTATTCGTACCGATTTTCCCGGCCAATCACCGCAAATTGTCGAAGACCTTGTCACCTATCCCTTGTCTACCACCCTACTCGGCCTGCCCAGAACAAAAGATGTTCGGGGCGCCTCCATGTTCGGCACGAGTTTCGTTTACGTTATCTTTGAAGACGATGTCGATCAGTACTGGGCAAGATCTCGCGTGGTAGAAGCTTTGTCGCGACTTGGTTCCAGTTTACCCGAAGGCGCGACGCCTAGAATTGGACCGGACGCAACCGGCGTCGGTTGGGTTTATCAATATGCGCTAGTGGATAAATCCGGCAACACTGATTTGGCGCAACTAAGGTCGCTACAGGACTGGTTTTTAAAATTCGAGCTCGCCGGCGTTGAAGGCGTGGCTGAGGTTGCGTCTGTCGGCGGCTTCGTCAGGGAGTATCAAGTCTTAATCGATCCCAATCGGCTTAGAGCTTTTAACGTGCCGATATCTCGAATCACCGCCGCTGTTAAAGCCGCAAGTGGCGAAGTGGGTGGCCGTGTCCTCGAGCAGGGAGAAACTGAGTATGTTATCCGCTCGATAGGCTATGTGCAGAATAAGTCAGACCTTGAAGCAGTGATTGTGCTGGCCTCCGATGGCACGCCAGTTACGCTAAAAGACGTGGCGCGTGTCATTGAAGGACCGGCGCTCCGGCGAGGTATCGTAGAGCTTAATGGCGAAGGCGAAACCGTCGCAGGCATCGTCATAATGAGAGATGGTGAAAATGCACTACAGGTTATCGACAGAGTAAAAGCGAAACTGGCCGAGCTGCAACAGGGCTTGCCTGCCGGTGTAGAAATAGTAACCGTCTATGACCGTGCGCCCCTTATACAAGGCGCTGTCGACTACCTCGAAAAGAAACTCATTGAAGAAGCTGTTGTTGTCGCACTGGTGATTTTCGTATTTTTGTTACATGTGCGCGCGGTTATTGTCGCGGTCATTACTTTACCCCTCGGCGTGTTGGGCGCTTTTCTACTAATGTCGAGCCAGGGCATCACGGCTAACATCATGTCGTTGGGCGGTATTGCGATTGCAATCGGCACCATGGTAGATGCCTCAATTGTCATGGTTGAAAACAGTGCAAGAAAGTTATCTGCGCTATATGAAACCGATAGCAAACCAAGCTCAAAAGAGCGCCACGCTGCAATTCTGTCAGCAGCGCAGGAGGTAGGGCCGGGTCTATTTTTCTCCCTCCTCATCATTACCATTTCCTTTTTACCGATATTTGCATTGACGGGCGAAAGCTACCGGCTATTTTCGCCGCTAGCTTTTACCAAGACCTATGCCATGGCTTTCGCAGCCTTGCTATCTGTCACGCTGGTACCGGTATTAATGTTCTGGTTTCTTCGGGGTCGCATGCCCCGCGAGGATAAAAACCCCATCAATCGATTTTTCATTGCGCTTTATCGTCCGGTTCTGTTGCTCGCGCTGAAACATAAGTGGGCAACTATTATCCTGACCCTCCTTGTCACCAGCAGCATAGCGCTACCAATTAACAGATTAGGCTCGGAATTTATGCCAGCCCTCTATGAAGGTGAGCTTTTGTATATGCCAACGACGCTACCCGGCGTGTCTGCAACAAAAATGCGTGAAATACTAGGACAAACAAATCGCATTATCAGAACGGTGCCAGAAGTTGCTTCTGTATTCGGCAAAGCCGGTCGCGCGGATACCGCCACCGACCCAGCCCCGCTAACAATGATCGAAAGCTGGATTGCGTTAAAACCTGAATCAGAATGGCGGCCCGGAATGACGGCCGAAGATATCGTAGATGAGCTAAATTCTCGGCTACAGATGCCAGGGCTAGTTAACTCTTGGGGATATCCAATTAAAATTCGAATGGACATGGTATCTACCGGTGTGAGAACACCCGTTGGAATCAAGGTCACGGGCAGTAATCTGCTTGAAATAGCCCGCGTCGCCAGAGAGGTTGAACAGCTTGTGAGCACAGTGCCTGGCACACGTTCAGCATTTGCCGACAGAGTGCTAGGTGGCAAGTATCTAGAGATCATTCCAGAACGTTCTGAGTTAGCTAGGCGCAACATCGATATGGGCGTTTTTCAATCTGTCGTACAATCGGCACTTGGCGGCATTAAATTGGCAGAGAGTGTCGAAGGCAGAGAACGCTATGACATCATCCTAAGATATGACCGACCTTTTCGTGAGACCCCAGAAAGCCTAGAGGACATACTCATACCGACACCGTCAGGCGCTCATATCCCGCTCAAGGAACTCGCAAGAATTGTCTACGCAGAGGGCCCCCCTATGATCCGATCTGAGAACGCCCGTCTAACAGGCTGGGTTTTTGTTGATATCAAAGATCGGGACCTCGGAGGATATGTCTCCGAGGCAAGCCAATTGGTCTCATCAGAAATTCAGCTACCACCAGGTTATGCCATCGAGTGGTCTGGCCAATACGAACAGCTCGCGCTAGCAAATAAGCGACTCATTATCGCGGTGCCAGCTGTGGTTGCCATCGTGTTTCTGCTTCTAATGATCCATTTTGGCCGCCTTGATCGAACCCTTATGATTATGATCTCCCTCCCGTTTGCCATGATTGGAGGTTTATGGGCGGTTTGGCTTTCAGATTATAATTTGTCGGTAGCGGTTGCGGTTGGATTCATCGCGCTGGCAGGCATCGCCATCGAAACAGCCGTGATCATGCTACTTTACATCGATCAACAAGTTCGCACGACGCAACCTACGACCCGCCCCCAATTGTTAGAGTCCATCTCGAAGGGTGCAGCACTGCGAGTTCGCCCAAAACTGATGACGGTGATGACAGTACTAGCCGGTCTATCACCAATATTTTTGACCGATGGGCTAGGGGCTGATGTCATGCGCCGTATTGCGTTACCGATGTTGGGCGGTATGATTTCCACCACACTGCTAACCCTGATTGTCATTCCCGTCATTTATTATATCTGGGTTGGACGTTCACTCCTGCCACAAGAACCTAAGCAATAAAGCCTGAGAGCAAATCCCAACCAAAACCCCAAATCATCAAACGGCGCTATAAATGAAAAGTAACGATGTAAAAGATAAAAACACGACATTAACCAAGGTTTTCGTAGCCGCAGTAGCAGCAATTTTTTTGTTTCTGAATTCAGCCCATGCAGCTGACAAAAACACTAAGATGACAGACAAAGCCAAAGGTAAAATAGTCCAGATCGATGAGTCAGGCCGACGCGTGAAATTGTCACACGGTGCGTTAAAAAGATTTGATATGCGCCCAATGACAATGTACTTCGGTCTCGCTGGAAGCACAGATTTAAACAATTTCAAGATCAATGACGAAGTCGAATTTGAAGTTAAGCAAGGGCGAGATGGCTCTTATCGGATCATGGCAATGTGTACGCTGACAGATAAAGACACAAACTGTCTGGAAGCTAATTGACCCCGGCAGCTTTTAGGAAGGTATTCACAGTATTGAGTCTATTGGCTGCAACTGGGTTTTTGAGATAGATTAAGCGTTCCGCCTATTTATCAATGTAGGGGCCGTTGAACTAAGGCTCGCAACAAACTAAGAGTATACATATTAGTCATGTCAAATTTTGAAACAAGAAACGATGCCATCACCCACCTTACAAGTGCAGCAGAACTTTATGAATTACACGAAGTAGAACTCTATGGAGAGACCTGCAGCGCATTTAAAAATGCGCCATTAACGCTGGGTGACTTGTTTCGGGACAATCGAAGCGACGAGACATTTGTTGTGTATGAAGACGAACGTTATACATTCAATGAAACCTATCAAAAGTCAGCCAGAATGGGTCGACTCTTAGTAGACCAATACAAAATTCAATCCGGTGACAGGGTTGCAATATCAATGCGCAACTACCCTGAATGGATCATGGCTTTTACAGCGGTCACCTCAATAGGTGCTATTGCCGTAACGCTAAATGCGCTTTGGCTGACAGAGGAAATCGAATATGGCCTTAATCATAGTGGCGCTAAACTGCTGATAGCAGATCAGGAAAGAATAGACAGAGTGCTACCTTTTTACCAAAGAGATGGAATCAATATCATTGCTGTTCGACCAGGCGACAATTTGCCTAAAGATATTCCAGCGTTGGAAGACCTGCTGTCAAAAATACCAAACTGTGACATGCCCGAAGTTTCAATTGATCCTAACGATGACGCGACCATACTCTTTACATCGGGCTCTACGGGTCATCCTAAAGGGGCAGTCTCCTGTCATCGTAATATCATCACTGCACTTTTGTCCTGGGAATTGGATCAACATGCAGCAATGCTAGTTGCTGGCATCGAGCCTCCTCAGAATGACTATCAGGTAGCCACCCTACTAGCAGTGCCTTTATTTCATGCCACGGGTTCACATGCCGTTTATCTCTCCTGCTACAGGTCACAACGAAAGCTAGTTTCAATGTATCGCTGGAGTGCCGTTGCCGCAGCAGAGCTCATAGAACAAGAGCAGATTTCATCTTTTGTCGCGCCCGCAGCCATGACAGGAGACCTTGTAGAGGTTGCTAAGCAGACCAACCGCGATCTAAGCACCCTTGCATCTGTTGGCGGCGGCGGCGCACCAAGAGCACCGGAACAGGTTAAGGGCATCGCAGCGACCTTTAAAAAAGCCATGCCTAACACAGGCTGGGGAATGACCGAAACCAATGCCATTGGCGCTGGGATTGGCGGTGAAGATTATCTTGCCCACCCTGGTAGCTCTGGTAGATGTTCCGCGGTACTGAATCTAAAAATCATAGATGAATCCGGCAATGAGTTGCCTGCTAACAGCCGGGGCGAGTTGCTTGTCAGAGGTACTTCCGTCATAAAAGAATACTGGGATCGTCCGGACGCCAATGCAGAAGCATTTTCTGGTCGCTGGTTACATACAGGTGATGTGGCTTATCTAGATGATGAAGGCTATCTCTATATCGTTGATCGTATTAAAGATCTCGTCATTCGTGGCGGCGAAAATATCGGCTGTGCTGAAGTTGAAGCTGCCCTGCTCTCCCATCCAGACATTCTGGAAGCAAGCGCCTATGCTGTACCGGATGAAAGACTAGGGGAAGAAATAGGCGCAACAGTTTACGTAGAGACAACGATAGACTTAGACGAACTCAAGGTGTTTCTTAGTGAACACATTGCCAAATTCAAAATTCCAAGATATGTTGAAGTTGTGACAGAACCCCTCTTACGCATTGCATCAGGAAAAATCGACAAGAGACGAATCCGAGAAACAACAGTAGCGAAGATGGGGTTGTAAGGCCAATGGACAGTATTCACGATTTAGGCGGCAAGCAGGGTCATGGTGAAGTAGACAAAGGTGATCAAGACGCACCCAACTTCCCTCAGCGTTGGCAAGCCGCAACATTTGCTATGTCCAATGTGGGTCCTAAATGCGGTGCCTGGACCAATACCGATACTTTTAGGCATGGGGTCGAACGGATATCACCGGCAGCCTATCTCACACACGGATATTACGGCCGCTGGCTGGGGGGTATCGAAACGCTGCTTGTTGAAGCTGGCGTTGTTTCCCAAACAGAAATCTCAGCTCGCGCCCTTACCTTAGGTGGGTCACTCGATGACCTTGTTGCAGCACAGCCAAATTTCAATTTAGGCACACCGATAGAAAAGCCATCCGCGAAAGGCACTCAACGTCAGATAGAGAGCAGGCCGAAATTCTTAGTGTCGTCTAGAGTTACAACCCAAAATAACAGTCTATCTGGTCACACAAGACTACCGGCTTACGCCAGAGGCAAAACCGGAACCGTGATCAAATATCATGGCGGCTGGGTCTTTCCTGATACGAATGCTCATGGCAAGGGAGAACAACCTCAGCATTTATATACAGTCGCGTTTCGAGCTTGTGATCTGTGGGATGAAGGCGAAGATGGCGTGCAGGTAAGCCTGGATTTATTTGAACCTTACTTATTACCCTATGAAACTAGCTAAAACACTTCCTTAAGTGAACACTGGAGAGAAAATTGACCGATAATTCCGATCATGATCATGGCCATCCCAACACTCATCAACATACTCATGAACACCCCCACACCCATGAGAGCTCCCCTCAGGCAATCAGAGCGGAAGCGTTAGAATCTCTTCTCATTGAGAAAGGGCTTCTCAAGGCAAGTGACGTCGATGACGTTATCGTCCAATACGAAGAGCGTGTCGGGCCCATGAACGGCGCAAGAGTGGTCGCCCGTGCATGGAAAGACCCATCATTCAAACAACGACTACTTGCGGACGGCACAAGCGCTATCGAAGATTTTGCGTTCGAAGGCGGGCAAACGGAAAAGCTTGTCGTCGTCGCTAACGGCAAAGACATTCACAATGTTGTGGTTTGCACGCTATGTTCTTGCTATCCCTGGGCTGTGCTTGGCTTACCGCCAAAATGGTACAAAGACCCAGCTTATCGCTCTCGCATCGTAAGAGAACCCAGAAAGGTACTGACCGAAATGGGATTAGCGTTACCCACTTCAACAAACATTAACGTCTGGGATTCAAGCGCTGAAGTTAGGTATATGGTTTTACCTGAACAGCCAGACGGGACAGAGGATTTATCTGAGGAGGAACTTGCGCATAAGGTCTCCAGAGACGCCATGATTGGTGTTGCTCATTTGTAATGCCATTAAAAGCCTGCGCGCCAGAGCTTAAATAGTCAGCAACACACTTCTGGAGAACATATCAATGTCATTAGATCGAGAGCTACTTGGACGAGGCGCACCCCCACTAGTGAACGGTGAACTGCTGTTCGAAGAACCCTGGCAAAGTAGGGTTTTCGGCATAGCGCGACTACTGAGTGAAAGCGGTATATTTAGTTGGAACGAATTTAGAGCTTCTCTTATTGCCAGAATTGAAGAATGGGAACTCGCGAACCCAAGTGCAGAATACGACTACTATCCCCTATTTCTGAAAGCGCTGAGCGATACCCTCGAAGGCAAAGGTGTGGTTGACTCATCAGAGCTCGCCGCAATCCAACAAGCACTTGAGCAAAGACCTGCAGGGCACGATCATTAGTCACTCACAGACGTTAACGTCCTCAACTACAGGCATTATATCCTGATAGATGAGGCGCATTTACTGGATATGACAGTATTACGAAAAAGCACAACCTGGTGCTGTTTGGTCAACGTGACCTGTTGCATTATCTATCGCTGAACGTGAACATGGATATCAAGAGGTACATGATGTTCTGCGCAAAAAGAGAGCGTTGGACCGAGAATAAAATTGTTTCACTTTTGGATGGGAGCCTGGCAACAATACTAAATAATTGTAACTTGCCGCCGAAGGAATCAACATTAAAGTTTCTTCAAAGGCTGAGGTTTGATACTTATAGGTTTTCTGAGTTTTCGCTTATCACCACTTTGATCAACTTGAATTGTTGGGAGAGACTCAATGAATTATCTAGCATAGACATTCGGCTTGCCATGATCATTTCTGATTTTCCGTTACTCATTGGGTCGAAATTACTCAGCAATCATGACGGGGAGGAATGGAGCGCCAGTGAACATCACGCAATAAAAAGCGTTAGGGTATTAGCTGGAGTATTGGGGCATAGGAAAATTTCAATACTTATGGGTAAGTTTGAAAATATGAGCGAGCTTGAGAAGTTTTCACGAAAACTAGATAGACGCGTCCAGCACAGAAAAATTCACAAATACGAATTGGTGTTGAATCATGCCGAATACCCTATACATCGCTCGAAAGATAACGACCATATTAAGCCGATTGAAAACACAGAACAGCTATCAGCTTTCAATATCCTATACAGAGATTCAATCCAAGCCCTAATTCTGGACGATCAATACTGTGCTTTCAAGATGAGCTATCCCGAACGGGCATTAATCGGTGTTGAACTAAAAGGAGGGTTACTGCCAAAGCTTCATCAAGTACGTAAGAATGAGTTTCAAGAAGCAAGTATGGACGCACAAGAATTTGCACGATCGTGGTTGCAAAGCTCCATCCAGCAAATCGCATAAACATCACGTTATTGTTAGAAATCGCGTTTCGTTAATGTCTCTTAACGTGAGAGCTCTTGAGCTATAACATCTTGTCATTCCGAGCAGACTACATCGTGCCCCAACACGTTTAAATCACAGACTTGGCTCAATCGGCAGCCATTATTATTGAACCAGAATTAACACACACTGAACCCTATTGCACTGGCTGAGAACCGTGAGTGACCAGTCATTCTCATGGCGGCACCTATAGTGTCCTTTGATAGCTCCTTGCTTAACAGAGTTACTATTTCTTGTTTTTACTGACGGCATGATGCGGGCAGTCGTACTGCACATCTAAGCAAAGGAGACTGTTGCGCGCCCCCGTTACATCCCTCTGAAACAAGAGTTTTGAAAAACGGTGCGTATCTAGAGAATGTTACAAATTCACATTCCCTATCTTCCTGATCCTCATATTCACTTCGTTGAAAGCGCTGATACTGACTCCAATACTCTTACACAAAAACATCGCACATCTACACAAAGAGCTGCGGAGTACAGATAGTAGTCACTAAAACTCGAGTCTGAACAACAACTTGTAATACAAATACCAAGCGACGACTGGCACTGCTGAAAAAACTAGCAGGCCAGCAAAAAGCCCCAAGAATATTGTTAGTTCAAAAGTAAATCCTGCAAGCAAAAATGAAGCTGGAACACCGCAACATAGGTAGGCAATTAGATAGTCTTGCAATTTGGTGTGTTTCCGTCTTACGCAAAATACATGAGTGAACAACCCCCATGTGAACATAAAAAAATAGGTTTCGGGAAGAAACTGCATGATGAATGCATAGGCATAATCGTTTGATAGCAAAGCCAAACCCACAGGCGCTAGTATCAATGGCGCTGACAAGAGGGTTACAAGTGTTCGCACTACATATATTCCATAAACCTGATGGATCACAATTCACCCCAAAGATGCTCAACACTCATGGCTTCTGCTACGGACATAAGTGATCGCTGTCGTCTAAGATCGCCTGGCTCATCTGCGCATTCACCACCGCAAAGACCAACGGGCCAAGTCTCTGATTCATCTGTGCAAATTCGTTGTCACAGTACCCTCTGGTATGCATCCGCACAGAACTCCCGATATGAAATGGCTCCCGATAAACTTGCGAACACCCATTAGAGGCACTCGTTGCCCAATTTAGACCATCCCCGCCACCAACAAGTGGTTTCGGGCAAGTCGACCAGCCAGGTCCATTATCATCATGAAAGAGATGGCCTAGTAAAGTAATAAAAACAGTGTCAGCCGTGAAATTTCACGTATTGGTAATCGTACAATCAGCAACGTAATATCTGGCCTCGTATTAACGATCCCAGACGTGTATAGCATCAGCTATTCAGTGACTATTTGTTGGTGCTATACCGAAGCGCCTCGTTGATACCCGTGACGGCACCGGGGGGCAATTAGGTCAGGTGAACGAACTTATAAGATGCTATCGCTGGGTTTGATCAGGCACATAGTACCGCTAATTTCCAATCCAGAACTTGAACGTTAGCTGTGTCGCTATCTGGCCTCACAGCAAAAGTTTGGATGTGCAGATCAACAAGACCCGCGTTCTTTACGGCAGTAAGGCGCTCTATCGTCACCCGACTCTGCAGCACGTCTTCCTCAAATACCGGTGCCAGGTGATCACATTTATACCA
This sequence comes from Candidatus Azotimanducaceae bacterium, assembly GCA_047629195.1. Lineage (GTDB taxonomy): Bacteria > Pseudomonadota > Gammaproteobacteria > Pseudomonadales > Azotimanducaceae > UBA4582. The sequence continues at coordinate 3,764 of JBLHWY010000057.1, read as the reverse complement.
GCCAAGTACTGACAACATATTAGGCATGACCCTGAGCAGTTGGGCAGCGGCCATGGTGATCGTATGACCGCCATAAACTAGGCGTCTGCCATAAACACTTTGTCCTGCATCAGTATGCGTCATGGCAATGTTCATACTCATCCGAACCAGTTCCGGCGCCAGCGTCACTGTATCTTTCGCTTCAATCTCGACCGACATCCCCTCGGCCAAATCAACGAAGCCAATACCTTTAGTCATTTTTCGATATTGATTATAGTCCCAGTTTGGTACCGCATCCTCCAAGTCAGAAAGCGCTAGCGCTTCGGGCATAAAAGAAAAATCATCCGTATGACCCGTATCAATCAAATCGTCGCGGCAGGGAATCATGGGACATCGCCAAAAGTGCATGACCGTCTCATGACGCTGATTCTGTACCTCTATTTCGAGCGCAACCATGCCAGAAGAAGCGCGCCCAGGTCGTAATTTATTCTGCCGAAGACCAACCACCTTGGTTGTCGTTGTTAAGGTATCACCAATAAAAACAGGTCGACGTAGCACCAGGCCGCGATAGAAAAGATTTCCCATGACGCGCTGTGAAGGAATTGTGCTGAGTCCGATGGCCATATTACACACCAGTGACGAACTGACTAGCGCTTGATCGTGACCCGTCACGGCATGACAAAGAGGTTGGTCTAGCGCCAGCTTCAACCTATCACCAAACATCGCTTGATGTACCGCTGTGTGACCTGCGGTGATGGTCACAGAGGGGACATCACTAAGATCGTCGCCAACACTAAAGTCTTCAAAATAGGGGACAAATTGTTCCATCATACTTCCCTTGGCTAAATTTCCTTAACGACAAGTCTTGCAGGCTGCTCTAACCGCTACTGAGATTTTCCCCGTGCGGCAATGGGCCAAATTTCCGACACGACACCATCCCGATGCGGGAAGTAATAATCATACAAATTGACGGTAGGGTCACAGTGAGGCGTCACGACAGGGAGCTTATCCCCAAGCTTAATCTCTACTGAGGGATTATTTAATAAGATAATACCGTGTTCGTCACCACCCCAGTTAAAGTCAACGCCTTCAATATCTTTGAATTGCGGCTTAACCGTATCTGACGCAAAAGACTTATAGCCAGCATCAACGGTGATAAGTTTTTTCTGAGGCTTGCTGATCGCAGTCACTAACACATGTAAAGAAGGTTCAAAGTCCGTAAACAACTCTGTACTCTCGCCGCCAATCTCTCGGTACTCAACATCCATGAAAATATAGGAACCTGCCTGCAGTTCAGTCAGCAAACCAATCTCTGGCTCCATATTATATGTTCCGGTACCACCGCCGGAAAAGACCGGAACGTTAATGCCGTCTTTGACAAACAGATCACGGGTCGAAGCCGCAAGTGCCATCATCTTTGTATATTTCTCACGACGTTTTTCGTAGCCGTGAATATGCATACAACTTCCAATATAAATCTGCATGCCATCGAGCGTTAAATTCGAACAATTTCCTGCGATATGCCGACCTAATGCAAGCGCAGGTTCACCCTGCTCTACTCCTGTCCTACCCATGGGTGGATCAAGATCAATGTAGACCGACAGATTGATACCCGCATTGTTTGCAGCCTTATTTAGCGCTGTTGCGTTCTGTACATCATCCACGACGATATGTAATTTGGAAGTGATGCAAGCCATCGCAATGACCCGTTCTATTTTTTCAATCGTTGCAATTGGAGAAGTGATCAGCACATCTTCAATACCGGCACGCACCATCATCTCAGCTTCACTGACAGTCGCTGTACAAATACCTAACGCACCATGTTCAATTTGTTTTTTAGCAATGATGGGACACTTGTGCATTTTGCCATGACTTCTCAAACCTAGATTATTCTGGGTTAAGTATCGCTGCATTTTGTCCAGGTTCTTTTCAAATATATTAAGATCTATCGTCAGCGCAGGCGTGTGTAGATCTTCGACGGGAATAGGTTCATGCAATGGTATGGGCTCGAGCGGTACCCGTTCCAATGAATCTTTAAGAAACTGTTTATATGTCGTCACACTAATCTCCTTTTCTTACGATACGAATGTCTTACGATACGAATGTCTTACGGTACGAATATCTAACAATACCGATCAAAACGATCGGTAGAACATAATAAGAATTACAACGGGACAAACAAATCGAATATACCAGGGCCAAATCATCCAGAAGAGACTAGTACTTACGGTTTCATCGCCCTTTTCTAATTCCTGCAATATATTGTCTCGATGCCAAACCCAACCAGCAAAAATACATAATACAAACCCCAACAATGGTTGACTATATTGGGTAGTCATCGAAATCACCAAACCAAACAAGTCTGCGAAGTTAAACGCGATCACGGTGCTAATACCGAAAATAATTGCAGAGAGCATCCACACAGCTTTGGCGCGAGAAAAACCTTTGCTCTCGACAACATAGGCGACTGGCACTTCTAGCATTGAAATTGATGAAGTCAGCGCAGCGATGATCATTAACGCGAAAAAGGTAAAAGCGACGAAGCTTCCAGCAACACCCATGGTATCAAACAGTGCCGGCAGTACTGCAAAAATCAGAGAATCGCCGGCGATTAGCTCACCAGCATCAGTATATATTTGAACTCCGTTGGCGAGCGCAACATACATTGCCGGAATAATGAGAAGACCTGCTAGCACTGCAACGCCGATATCAACCAACGCGACGGATGCACCCAAAGTCGACAACTTTTCTGTGTCTTTAATGTATGAGCCGTATACCAACATCGTGCCCACACCAAGCGACATAGAGAAGAACGCTTGCCCCATCGCACTCACCAACAAATCAGGGTTAAGCACTTTGCTAAAATCTGGTAATAAATATGCTTTGAAGCCCTCGGTTGCGCCGTCAAGCGTACTGACATAGATAATCAATAAAACAATCAGCAAAATAAGCGTTGGCATTAGTCTGACCGACCATCGCTCTATACCGTCGCTGACGCCTCCCAGCACAATACCTGCGGTGGCTATTAGAAAAATAGCGCAGAACAGCACATCACGTAAAATCGATTGAGACGTTAACCAGCTTGAAAGTGCCTCCATCCCCATAAACGTTGTTAGCGTTTCAAGGAAGAACGCGATCATCCAACCTGCCACTAGTGCATAAAAAGCTAGTATGAAAGACACCGTGACAAAACCCCAGACGCCAGTGGCCCTGCCAATAGGACTACCCGTCACGATGCCAAGCGCGTCGACCATATTCGACCGTGTCGCCCTACCAATGATCAGTTCTGCCATGAGCACAGGGTAAGCAAGCGCAAAGGCCAGGATGACATAGACCAGCACAAACGCCGCCCCACCATTGCTGGCGACCTGGGTTGGAAAACCCCAAATATTCCCTAGCCCTACCGCTGAACCCGCCGCCGCAAGAATGAATCCCAGACGTGATGAAAACTCTCCCCGTGCACTCATGTTCTGTCCTTCGAATTATAGTTTTTATTGTTGGATAGCGAGATCTTCTCACACATCAACCACCCATGTCCTGCAACGCAATTCACTAAGAGCTACTAGCTAGTTCCCGTCCGCAAATACCCCTTCAAACGTAAATCCCTGTGACTTTTCAGATCTGTTGGTCTAAAAATCAATAGGTTGTCGGGAAGTAGCCATGGAGATGTTTAGTTTTCGGATAAGTACTAGCTAGTTCCCGTCCGCAAATACCCCTTCAAACGTAAATCCCTGTGACTTTTCAGATCTGTTGGTCTAAAAATCAATAGGTTGTCGGGAAGTAGC
>JBLHWY010000056.1:0-35525 GCA_047629195.1 Candidatus Azotimanducaceae bacterium | reverse complement strand
ACAAGACACAAACTAGGTTTCACATGCAAACCATCAAAATCTTTTCTTTTCTTGCTCTACTCAGCGTATTGGCCACCGGTTGCGCCGTGAATCCAGTCACCGGAAAGAACGAATTATCACTCATTCCGGAAAGCCAAGAGCTGGCAATTGGCGCTCAACAGTACGGTCCGTCACAGCAGTCCCAGGGAGGAATTTATTCAGTAGATCCCGAGCTCACGAAATATGTTAATGAAGTTGGTCAAAAGCTCGCCGTCGTCAGCGACCGTAAACTGCCCTATGAGTTTGTTGTGCTAAACAATTCGGTCCCTAATGCCTGGGCACTTCCTGGTGGAAAAATTGCAGTCAATCGAGGGCTTTTAATGCAACTGGATACCGAGGCAGAACTCGCCGCGGTACTCGGCCATGAAATCGTTCATGCAGCGGCAAAACACGGCGCCAATGCCATGCAAAGAGGCATGGTCCTTCAGGGTTTGCTTGCTGTCACGGCACTCTCGGCTGCCAATTCCGATTATGCAAACTATATTATTGGGGGTGCACAGGTAGGTGCGCAACTTATCAGCACACGACATGGAAGAGACGCAGAACTAGAGGCGGATTACTACGGCATGCAATATATGGCACGAGCCGGCTACGACCCTGCAGCGGCGATCAGTCTTCAAGAGACTTTTGTCCAACTTTCCGAAGGTCGTCAATCTAATTGGATTGACGGATTGTTTGCGAGCCACCCTCCGTCGATAGACCGGGTCAACGCCAACATACGCACTGCCGCTGAACTCAATGTCCAGGGCATTACAAATGGCCGACAATACATGTCAAAAATGGCTTACATGGCTGATAAGCAACCAGCATACGATGCCTTCGATGAAGCGGGTGTTCTCGCAAACAAAAACGAATTTGAAACGGCAAACCTCAACTTGGACAAGGCTATCCAGCTTGAACCTGCAGAAGCAAGGTTCCATGGCTTAAGAGGCGATATCCTCTTGGCTCAAAAGAGATATCAGGAAGCAGAAGAGGAGTTTTCAATCGCACTGGATCGAGACGACAGCTATTACGAATACTACCTGGGTCGTGGTTTGGCAAAATCAAAGCGTGGCATGGCGCAGGAGGCACGAGAAGACCTGACCCGTAGCAATGAATTGCTACCGACAGCTATTGCAGCGAATGCACTTGGCGAGATCTCGCTTAACTTTGGCGACCGCAAAGCGGCAAAAACATATTTTCAGTCTGCGATGACTGCTGGCGGAGCTGCTGGCGCTAGAGCACAGAATGCCTATCTGCAACTTGACGTCACAGATGAACCCGTCAAATATCTCAAGGTGCAGGCACAATTATCGGAACAAAGAGAGCTTCTTGCGCTGCTTTCAAACGGCAGCCCAGCGGAAATGTCCGATGTTTCTCTTGAATTTCTTGCCACATTAAATGGCCAACCAATTCGGAGAATGATCAGCGTGAAGTCGCTGGCATCCGGTGCTTCAGGCTCAGTATCATCTGGCTGGACAATTCGGGAAACAGATCAGCTCGAAAACCTTAATATTAAAGTTCTCAGCGCCAACGCTAGTTTCTAAAAAGTGCCGACGTTATTTCTGGCACCTTCACTATAAAACTGCTCAAAGACCGTTAACAGAGCTGCGTGAAATTATCTTATGAATCGAAAATGCTAATTCTTTTCTGCCATAAGGCTTTCGCATTAAGTGCATATATATGTGGTCTTCCTCCGTCATTCCCACCTCTTGCAACGCTTTATCCGGATAACCCGAAGTTAGCATGACGGGCGTATCTGGGTAGCGTCCCCAAATTGCAATCGACAAATCGATGCCATTCATACCTGACGGCATCACAATATCGCTAAATACGAGATCCACGCGTTCACCAGCCTCGTCCAGCTCTGCGAGCTTTTGGAGGGCAGACGGACCATCGCCGGCCTCGATAACATTATAATTTAATGCCTGAAGCAAGTGGCAAGTTACAAAACGTACATCAGCGTCATCCTCCACAAGGAGAATTGTCTCACCTGAACCTATCGGGAAATAATCTTTATCCATTTGGCAGAAACCTTAACTGGCAACCTAAAATTGGGCCAACATGTTAAGCGTAGTCGCTATTTTCTATTATGTTAGCGGTACAGTGTTAGGTGGAGAGTCGTACCTGTACCGCAAAGAATGCTCCCGTCGGTATTCTCAAATTTTGTCACAGACAACCAAACTTTATTTGCGCTACCGCCGACAGTAGTAATAATGAAACCGGGATCCATTCGATGTTCGCCCCCAAAACAGATGAACAACTTATTGCAAAAGCACTGGCCGGGTCAGAGAAGGCATGGATTGCTATCGTAAAGCGCTATGAGAAGCGTTTGTATAATTATGCTTTACGTATGAGCGGCAGCCCCGACGATGCGCTGGATATATTGCAAAACGTTTTCCTATCTGTATATCGAAATCTTGATTCTTATCGGGGTGAGGGAGCATTTGTTACCTGGCTGTTCCGCATCGCGTCATTCAGAGCAACCGACTTTTTCAGAAAGAAAAACTTTAAAGTTGGCTCAATCGAAGATGAAGATGAAATCCTGGACGAAATGAATCTACATCAACCAGAACAAGCCCTTGATTCAATCCAGGATAACAATGGGATTGCGAAGATTATGGCCAAGCTTTCCACAGAACAAAGGCACGTCGTCGAGTTAAAATTCTTTCAAAACTTTACCTTCGATGAAATCAGCCGGCAACTTGGCATTTCCCCGAACACTGCAAAAACTAGATTATACGCCGCGTTGAAACACATGAGAGCACAGCCAGAACTCGAGAAAAAATATGTAGGAGATTTTTTATGAGTAAACATGAGTGTGAACAAGCTCGCTCACTAATGATCGACGTGATCGAAGATGGGCTTTCTATTCTCGAAAAACAGCGATTAGATCAACACATTGATCACTGCCAAGACTGTCGTCACCACCTCACTGAGCTATGGGGGTTAAAGGCAATGTCTACCCAATGGAAAGACATACCGGTACCAAAATGGAACAGAAGGCAAAACTTATTTGAAGCGCCTTCTTTCCTGCTAGGCTTTCAATACCTCAGTAGTTTTGCATCCATTTTGGTTCTTGTGCTCGTACTAACCAGTGCAGAGATATCAACTAAAGAAGGATTCTCGATCAATTTTGGTGGAAATTACATCAGCAGGTCAGAGCTTAGCCAACGGCTTAAAAGCATAGAAAGCGATCAACGTGATTACCTCCAGACTAGCGTTCAAAAGCTAACAGACCAACAGGTAACAACTAGCCAGCTACTTATGAAAAGCATGCTGACGACCAGCCGTGTCGAGCGACGAGAGGACCTACAACAGGTTTTTGCGCTGGTTGATGAAGCTCAGGGCCAACAGTTGCAACTCACTAATGACAGCCTCAGGGTGCTAATTTCACATCAGCTAGAAGACAGGCGAAACATCAATCAATTAAACCAAGCTTTGTACGAAGGCAACCTGAAAGGAAGAGAATTATGAAACCATTTATCCAATACATTTACGCCCCTATTACTGCTGGACTTATTTTGGTAACCACAGCTTTCTCTACCGGAGCTGATGCCGCAGAAAATGATTATTCAAAGATTAAACGCGATATTCAGGTCATGACCCAGGTCATCATAGGCGCTTTCGAAAATGCAGAGGAATGTTCCGATTGCACGATCAAGGTTGAATCGAAATATCTTGCATCGCAAGGAGCCGTGTTCTCTATCGCACCTTCTCGAGGATTTTCATTCATCTTCAATGACCGCGATTTCAACTTTCGAATTCCCGATTTCACTGATGCGCCTGATCATGCTGATATTGAAACTCTGACTGAAAGCGAAGAAATATCTGACATGGTTGAAGGTATCGTAGAAGGAGTAGAGATTAGCCTTTCCGGCTTGAGCCATGTCATATCCGGGGAAGATTTTGAATCTCATGCTTTTAGCTACAACACAGGCTCGTCAACGCGAGACGCGCTACGAGAACTCCGCCGCTCTGAACGAGAATTACAAAACGAAATCAGAGAATACGAAATCGAATTAATTCACGAGGAAGAGGAGTTAAATGTTCGCAAAATAGAAACTGAAATCGAGAAACTCAGCATGCAAGTCGAGGCAAACAATGCCAAGAAGGAGCTGATGCGAAAAGAAATGGAGAAAGAGCGCCACATTATCGTCAAGAAGCGGGAAGAAGTCAGAGAGCGAAAACAACAGCAGGAGCAAATGAAATACCAACAAGTCGAAAAAATCGCTTTAGCTGCATTCTGCGATTACGGCTCAATGTTGAAAAATGTACCCAACAAGGAACGCATAAGCCTGATTTTTGAAGGTGGGAAGAAGCGTGGCGAATCCGATCAGATTTACGTTTTTGAGAAATCAGATTTAGACAACTGCTCGACACCTAAATCTCTAGTAGCAAAGGCAATTAAATACGAGTTTTAGCCGCTACCGCAAAAAGGGTACCGCGAACAAGGTGCAGGTGTTTTACGCAGATGTTGATCTCGAATATGATGACAGCCGGACCCACTCCCTGATGATCAACACCATTGTGAACTACTGCTCGATACAGGCATCCTGACGATGAATAAAGAAAAAAAACACGCCACAGACAGCGATGATTCCAACATCTCTACTAGAAAAGTAGTCGTGTGGGACTTGCCAGTCAGAGTTTTCCATTGGGCCTTGGTTCTCCTGTTTGCCTTCTCATTCTATTCAGGTAAAACAGGCGGGTTTGAGCTTATGGATTATCATATGCTCAGCGGGTACGCAGTTCTCACATTGATTATCTTTCGGATATGTTGGGGGTTTATCGGAAGTCAAAATGCTCTATTCAGGAGCTTTGTTCATTCGCCAGCAAATGTATTCAAGTATCTGCGTTCACTCGTAGAAGGTCAGAACCCTAAGACTTTTGGGCACAACCCAGCGGGGGGCTTGAGTGTCATTGTGATGTTGCTACTACTTCTCGGACAAGGTCTAACCGGGCTTTTCACAAATGACGACATCATGCTGGAAGGACCACTAACCCACCTTGTTAGCTATGAACAAAGTCGATCGCTGACAGGCATCCATGAAAACATCTCTTGGTTACTGGTAGGGTTTGTTTCTCTTCATCTAGTTGCTATCTTGTTCTACAAATTTGTTAAGAAAGAAAAATTAGTCAAGGCAATGATCACCGGCTCCATTGAGGTCGAGGGTCAGGTCGAGGGAAGCAAGATTGAGGAAGAAAAAGAAACATTAAGAGCCCCATCAGAAGTAACGCAAACAAAAATGCCGGGGAACTTTTGGTTTCGCGGCATTGTGCTGCTCAGTCTATGTTCAGGGTTTGTCTACTCAATAATCAAATTCTTGTAACCTCAATTAGAGTTAAATTGAAGATGAATTGACAGCAAGCTAAGTAGGACACCCTTTAAAACTAAGTTTAATCAGCGTTCTTAAAGTCATCATGACAGCCCTTACATGAACCACCTAACTTCTGAATTGCTGGCCCAATAGCACTCATTTCACCGCTATCGACTGCCATGGCCATACCATCTGCCGCGGCGACAAATTCATCCATCTTCATCTTGAATTCTGCTGGATTCTCCCAGACTGCACTCAGCGCTTCTGTTTTACCGTCTCCGCTTCCTTCAGGAAAAAGACTGGGCACGATCGTCGCTATAGACTTCATACCATCGGCATGTACCTTTAGATCACTCTGGTGCATTCGACCTTTCAGTATCGTGCCCATCGACTTCATGTGACCACCGACGACCATCATCGTTGCTTTTCGGTAGTCAATATCTTTTTCTGCGTCAGCCAGTACAGCATTGCTTAGCAACAAGGCCATAAATGTGATTGCAATAGACTTCATATCTTCTCCTGATATTCTAAATTTTATCTTTCCAAGCATGCTGCCAGGGTTCTTTATTATAAAGACTGAGTGAGCATAACCTGTATTTGAAAGAGAAGAAAATTGTTTAGACGGGATTAATTTGGATTGTTGCGGCGTTCAGCAAGCAGCCTACCTTGGCGTTTTACAACGTGCTGCACCATCAGCTCTTCCTCTGAAGCTTTCATACCATAGAATTCTACTCGGATAGACCACTCGTCCTCATTTACCTCTGATGGCAGGCAATCCACTACCAGCCCCATTGTCTGAACATGAAGGTCGGTGGGCAGCAAAGTAATATTCATATACATTCTGCGACCAATTTCAATTTTCGATTCATCATCAAAAGAAATGCCAGACGCTGAAATGTTTACCTTCCGGATGAAAGACTGGGTCCCGTATTCCAACGCGGTTTCAATCTGCGATTCCTTCAGTAAGTTAAACTTTATATTGAGCAGCTCTATCGCTTCGGCAAATTCAGGATTCTGTATGCGCAACTTATCGATCAAGAGCTGAAGTTGACGCTCGGCGTTCTGAAGCCTACCTGGCGAATCAAACTTTTCTTGAGCAAAGCTCGCTAGCCGAATCTCAGCCTCGCGCTCAGTCAATATTTCATAATGTACGCCGACAGTATCTTCAATCCTGAAGTATTGTCTTCGATCCTCGCCAATAGTGGGCATGATGCATTTCCTTCCCTAGAAAATTTCGTCTTTGCTTAGCTGAAACTGCGTCTCAAACTCCGACTTAATTTCGTTATAGAGACTTGGGTCTATATTTTTTATCGCATTAAGTTGCTCATCAGCCTCTTGGTCAAGTCCTTGGGAAATCACAATCTCAACCCTCCGATTTTGTGCACGGCTAAGGGCTGAACTATTAGGTTCCAGCGGCCGAGTCGCAGCATAACCTTTAACTGAAAAACGATCCTCTCTCAGTGAGCCACCTTCAAATAGACCGTGAGCAACTGATACTGCTCGCGCAGATGAGAGCGCCCAGTTTGAGCCGAATGCAGCGGTTTTGATCGGTATACCGTCAGTATGACCTTCAATTGATATAATCCCTGGCGTGCCTGATACAACTTCTTTTATAACCGCGAGCGTCGGCAGAAAGTCTTCGTTGAGTATTGCGGAACCTGATCTGAACGAACCTCTTTCCCTCACTCTGATCGTAATCTTTCTACCTTCGGTTTCCACCTCCAACATGCCATCGGTAATTTCCTTACTTAATGCCCCCGCAATAGTCAGAGCATCTTGCTCAGTTTCACCTATCAGGTCCTTAAGTTTATTCATTATCACCAGTTTTACAGCGTCTCCGCGCTCACCGGCATTGCTACTTCCAGTATCAAGACAAGCGACATCAAGACTACTTTCTGTCAGATTTGCAGTTTTTTGCCAAATTTCATTAATGGGCGTTGGATCAGGTCTGCCAGGCGAAAACTCCTGCGCAATGATGCTGGTCCCTTTCGGAATATCCGTCACATTAATGATATTTTGAACCCCAAAGGCCTCATTCATAGAACCCGCCAGGCGCTTGAATTTCAGTGCGTCCATTTCCGAGAATGAGAGCAGCAACACAAAAAAGCACATGAGCAGGGACATGAGATCCGCAAAGGTCATTACCCACGCGGCGATTTTTTGTTTACACGGGGGACAATCTACGACTTCGTCCATATATCCTTCTATCTTCTCTGTCTTTAACTAGCGCTGCGAATTAGCAATAGCGCTACTAAGCATCGTCTTCGACGGTTTCATTACGTTTTGATTCGGGCAGGTAGGTTTTCAGCATGCTTTCGATAACCCGGGGGTTTTGCCCACTCTGAATTGCAAGTAAAGCATCAATGATGAGATTCTTAACTGTACCTTCCTCTTCACTTCGCAGCGCGAGCTTATCCGCTAGTGGAATCGCAAACATGGTCGCCAGCATGGCGCCGTAAAGTGTCGTCAACAAAGCTACCGCCATAGAAGGCCCAATTGTTTTTGGGTCGCTCATATTCGCGAGCATCGCCACCAGACCAATCAGAGTTCCAATCATTCCCATAGCCGGTGCGACATCACCCAGAGCTTCAAATATTTTTTGGCCCCAACTGTGCCTCGCTTCACCCTGCTTCAAGTCTTTGTTCAGCAAGGTCCTAACAACATCAGGATCATGTCCATCAACCAATAGCTGAATCCCGCGACTTAGAAAATCATTACTGACTTCTTTTCCTTCAAGCGAAAGCAAACCACCTTTCCTGGCAACATCGGCCAATTCCACGACTTCAATAATGATTGCTTGTGGCGCGTCGAGCTTGAAGCTGAACGCCTTAACTGCGATTTTGGCGGCACCCAGAAACTGACTTAAACCAAATTTCATCATGACGCAGAATATCGAACCGACACACACGATCAGTAGCGACGGTACATTGACAAAAAGCGTAATGTCGCCGCCAAGAACCATGGCGTACATGACAATCCCAAACGCGCCCACAATTCCAATGATTGTTGCTAAATCCATTGCTCTTCCTAATCCATGCGATCTCTTAAACTAAAGTCTAGATGGTTATTTGCCATGTGCACGATTTGGTCGAACTCATCTGACCGGGTGGTTGCACGCCTCAATTCGACTCAGACAATTGACGCAAACCGAAAGCGCCAGTAAGGTGCAATACTCGTTTATTGCGCTAGGATAAAAACTCAGTCATGCCACCACGCAAAGCCTCATTTCCGTTCGAAGAATCGCTAGCAAAGCTCGAAGGGCTAGTCGAAAAAATGGAAGCCGGAGAACTCTCCCTCGAAGACTCACTTAAGACCTTTGAAGAAGGTGTAAAGCTTACACGGCAATGCCAACAGGCACTGGTTCAAGCGGAACAGAAGGTGAAAGTTCTGATTGAAAGTCAGGCCGGTGTTTCCGAAGAAACATTTACGCCCGAGCGGGACTCGGATGTCTGATTTTTGAAATCAATAGGTTGGGGAAGTAAACGTGGAGATATTCAGTTTCCAAACTGGGTCTAGCTATAAAGATCGTATAGACACAAGGCTTAGTGATTACATCGGACAGCCCCAAAACCAACATCAAATTCCTGATCGTCTCCAGCTTGCAATCGAATACGGCATCAATAATGGTGGTAAACGTATTCGACCACTATTGATCTATATGATCACTAAAGCACTCGGTGCAGATATTTCAAATGCCGACAACACCGCCTGTGCCGTCGAACTCATCCATTGCTATTCATTAATACACGATGATTTACCCGCAATGGATGACGATGACTTTAGACGCGGTAATCCAACTGTCCATATCCAATTCGACGAAGCAACAGCCATACTTGCGGCTGACGCAATGCAATCTATGGCCTACGAACTGATTGCTAGTGATGGCTCACTTACCGCAGAGAAAAGAATTACTCTCGTTTCCCTACTCGCAAATGCATCAGGTCCACGGGGAATGATCGCTGGTCAAATGATCGATATGGACGCTGAGACAAGGTCACTCACGCCACCTGAACTTGAAAATATGCACAGACGTAAAACCGGGGATTTGATCGCATTTTGTACTAGCGCTGGCGCCATCATTGGGTCCGCAAATGCTGAAACAACCGAATGCCTGAAGCAGTACGGCTACGCATTAGGTCTAGCATTCCAGGTTAAGGACGATATCCTCGATGTTGTCGGTAACTCCAGGGTCATGGGCAAGCCTCAGGGCTCGGATATCGGAAGAGACAAAACGACTTTTGTTTCAAGTTATGGCCTGAATTCGGCAATCGCCCAGCTGGAGGATCTGAAATCAATTGCTGTCTCAAGCCTAGAACCTCTGGGGGATGCTTGCGCAGAACTCATCGCCCTCGCCGAATTTGTGGTTTCACGTGACCATTAGCTCGGTACCGTCCGTAAAAGCCTGATTTGAAATACATTTCTCCAACTCGTCAGATTTGCTGGTTTAAAATCAATAGCTTGTCAGGAAGTAGCCATGGAGATGTTTAGCTTTAGGACAAGAACTAGCTAGACTGATAGTGTAGAATTGACTCGCATATGATCAATGAAATACCCCATCAAAAACCAGATACACCACTACTAGATACGATATCGAGTCCAGCAGATCTGCGTGGATTAGAGCTATCGCAAATTCAACAAGTTGTGGACGAGCTTCGCCATTTTCTGATCTATACCGTAGGTCAGACGGGCGGGCACTTTGGTGCCGGTCTCGGCGTGGTTGAACTTACTGTCGCTTTACATTATGTTTTTGACACACCAAACGACCAAATCGTCTGGGACGTTGGACACCAGACCTACCCACACAAGATCCTAACAGGCCGCAAAGATCAAATGATCACGCTGCGCCAAAAGGACGGGGTCGCGCCATTTCCACTCAGAACTGAAAGTGAATACGATACTTTTGGCGTTGGACACTCATCAACATCCATCAGCGCTGCGCTAGGCATGGCTATCGGCGCCAAAATAAATAACAAACCCCAGAGGACGGTGGCTGTTATTGGTGATGGCGCGATGACGGCAGGCCTCGCATTTGAGGCGCTCAATCATGTGCCAGATACCAAGGCAGATATCCTTGTGATCTTGAACGACAATGCCATGTCGATTTCGAAGAATGTGGGCGGACTCGCAAAATACTTCGCGCGCATCTTAAGTAGCAGGCTGTATCTATCAATGAGGGAGGGTAGCAAGAAGATCCTGAGCCGTATCCCGCATGCATGGGAGCTGGCCAAGCGAACAGAGGAGCATATGAAGGGAATGGTTGTCCCCGGTACTCTATTTGATGAACTAGGTCTGAACTATATGGGCCCAACTGACGGCCATGATGTCGAAGCCCTAATTGCAACATTGCAAAATATTAAGGATCTAGAGGGCCCCAACTTCCTTCATATCATTACACAGAAAGGTAAAGGATACGGTCCGGCAGAGGCTTCAGCAGAGGGAACGCACTCTCTATCCAAGATAGAGGCAGGGAAATCAGCTCCTGCACCACAACACAACACACCAACTTATTCAAATGTGTTCGGTCGCTGGCTGACCGATATGGCGGATATAGAACCCAAGTTAGTCGCCATAACACCGGCGATGAAAGAAGGATCAGACCTCGTTGAGTTTTCCGAGACTTATCCAGACCGATACTTTGATGTCGCAATCGCGGAGCAGCATGCAACAACACTAGCGGCAGGGCTTGCGACCCAGGGCATCCTGCCTGTCGTCGCGATTTACTCAACATTTTTACAGCGGGCCTACGACCAGCTAATCCACGATGTCGCTATTCAGGACCTGAACGTCCTATTTGCAATTGATCGTGCCTGTTTGCTCGAAGATGGGCCCACACATTCTGGTGTTTTCGATCTAACATTCCTGCGATGTGTACCCAACCTAATAATCATGGCACCTTCAGACGAAAATGAAGCAAGGCAAATGCTCTACACAGGATTTAAGCATCCGGGGCCGGCCGCGGTGAGATATCCGCGGGGTAAGGGGCCCGGAGCTGAAATTGACACTAATATGACGGCCTTACCCATTGGCAAATCCAGAATGCTTCGAGAGGGCAGCCGAGTCGCAATCCTCGCCTTTGGCTCGATGGTCACTGTTTGCTCGCATGTTGCTGATGAACTCGACGCAACGCTGATCGATATGCGCTTTGTAAAGCCGCTAGATGAAGAAGCAATTCGATTGGCAGCAATCGACCATGATCTCATTGTCACCGTTGAAGAAAATGCAATTCAGGGAGGCGCTGGTTCAGCTGTCAACGAATATCTGAATGCTAGCTGTACGGCGGTTTCGGTCTTGAACCTCGGGATTCCCGACAGGTTTATCCACCAGGACAAACCCTCGAATATGCTCGCCACTTGCGGACTGGATCAAACGGGAATCAAACGCGCTATTCTAGAAAGCCTACTTCCCCTCACCCAGCAAATGTCCTAGCTTCCCGGCCTTGGTCGCAAGATATTTCTCGTTGCTTGGGTTTCGCCCGGTTTCGATCGGTTCTCTGACCGATATCTCCAACCCGAGCTTCGTCAGCGCATTCACCTTCAAGGGGTTATTTGTCATCAGCCGTATTCTCTCGACCTGGAAATACGCAAACATATTCTTACAAATAGTATAGTCGCGAAGGTCCGCGTCGAAACCCAGCCTTTCATTAGCTTCAACGGTATCTGCACCTTCGTCTTGTAAAGCATACGCCCTAATCTTATTAATCAAGCCAATGCCGCGCCCTTCCTGTCGAAGATAGAGAATGATGCCTCGACCCTCCTCAGATATACGCTGCATTGCTGTCTTCAATTGTGAGCCGCAGTCACATCTTTGACTAAATAACGCATCGCCAGTTAGGCACTCAGAGTGGACTCTACACAAGACAGGTTCATTGTCGCTGAAATCACCCATCGCAATAGCAATATGCTCTTTGCCTGTTTCAGCATCCTCAAAACCGTGGATTTTGAAATCACCCCACGGCGTGGGAAGAACAGATGTAGCAATATAGATGACGCTCAAAAGTAACTCCGTTAAATAAATGGGGTGATTCTAGCAGTCGACCGAATACGGGGCGAATACTATGCCTAAGTTTTTTAAATTTTACTCACGAGAGTCATCAGCCCTTTCGACTTCTGGATCTCGACATGTTGAAGAAATGACATTCCAAGTAATATGTCGCTTGGGTGGTTACCTTCCAAAATTGCTACTTCGACGTTGGCAGCTCTAATGCTGCCTACCGTCATCGAATCAACGAAAACTTGGTGTGCATTTATCACACCACCGGCGGTTTCAACCCTCGCAACTTTACCTTTTTCATAATCTATACCCAAACTAATTGCATGGTTCTGGTTCATCGCTACAACGGTGGCACCGGTATCAATCAGAAAGCCGACGGACTGACCGTTAATGCTTCCTGACGTCTTAAACTGATTATTGCGGCCGACAATCTGAACCATACTGCTCGCGGGCTGCTCGAATCTTGTGGATATTTTACTCGAAAGAGAAAGCTCAATGCGCTCATCGTTATACACGAAGGTTGCTCCCTCAGAGTCTGCCTGAATAAGTTCTACACCCTCGCCACTGACAACACCTTGCTTCAGCAATTTTCGCTCACCATCAATACGGACAAGTGCAGCATTTTTAAAAAGACCCAAAACTTCAATCTCTAAAGCTTGTATGTTGCTCGCTACCAACAACGCAGCGGCTAGTATTTCGATTCTAATGAAAACTGGAATCACTGAAGCTAAGCTCTTGCTCATCAAAAATACCTGATCAAGGCAAAACTTGCCAATTGAACGCAGGCGAGTGCATAGAAGCCAGCAAGCACATCGTCAAACATGATTCCCATTCCACCACCAATTGATTTGTCCGCCCAACTGACGGGCCAAGGTTTGACGATATCGAAAAATCGAAACAAACAAAAACCCATGACAATCCAGTACCAACCAGTTGGAAGTAAGAATAGCGCAATCCAGAGGCCAACAAATTCATCCCATACAATACACCCGGGATCTTTTACCTTCATATCATTCGCTACATGCTCACAAAGCCAAACACCGAAGATAAATGCAACCAGAACAACCAAGCTATATCCAACAACATTCAGTTGGCTCATCGCGATATAAAGTGGAATAGCCGCTAGAGTACCAAAAGTACCTGGCGCCCGGGGCGCTAGCCCGCTGCCAAAGCCTAGTGCGAGAAAATACCAGGGGTTGGTGAAGGTTTTACGTGTTCTTTCATTCATATCCGATACCAATCATAGCTTTCACAATCTTACTTAAAGTGACGATATCCCAAATGGTTGATTTTTACTTGTGCTCCAGTTGCTTCGTGAAAGCTTACTAGTGCTTTGCCAGCGACCATCTCTACAATTGTTCCCACTCTGTGAATTGGAACCTCTAATTGGCGCGACAATTCTCTTAGGGCCTCAGCTTGATCCGGGTCCGCTGTGAAACATAGCTCATAATCATCACCACCACTTAATCCCAAAACCTGAGCCTGCTCAGCTCCTACATAACTCACAAGCGATGCTGATAAAGGCAAACAATCAAGTTCAACCTGAGCACCTACAACACTACGTTCACAGATGTGAGTGAGGTCTGATGCAAATCCGTCTGAAATATCAATAGCCGAGCTCGCAATCGGCTGGAGTGCTAGCCCCAGTTCAATTCTAGGCGTGGGGTAATTGTAACTTGTGACAAGATCAGAAAAGTCTTCTGTGTTTGATGACTGGACAATTTTCAACCCACCCGCAGCATTCCCTAAAGTTCCGGTAACATAAATGCCGTCTCCAACTTGAGCGCCATCGCGTTTAATGCCGCGTCCATTATCGACCGTACCTAACACCGTATAAGTTAAAGACAGATTCCCCTTAGCAAGATTCCCTCCAATAAGAGAAATTTCATAATGGTCGCCCAGGGCTTGCAAGGTACTAGAAAAAGCCTCCAACCAACAATGAGTGGCACTTTTCGAATCAAGAGTTAGTGCAAGCGTATAAGCAAACGGCTTAGCCCCCATGGCAGCGAGATCACTTAGGTTAGCAACCATCGATCTGTGAGCGACAATATCGGCGGCACAATCAGTTGGGAAATGGGTACCTGCAACTAATGTATCAGTAGAGATGCAGATCGATTGGTCGGCAGGCAGTGTAAACATGCCACAGTCGTCACCGGGGCCTAACAATATGTTCTCGTGGGAGCGAGAGATCTTACCGGCGAAATAGCGCTCGATTATATCGAACTCTTCTATCGAGGCGCTCATTTTTTGACTCGGCTGGCCTCATGATCAAACTCTACCTTACGCTTGATTCTTGCCATTTTGTCCAACACTTGATTAACAAAACGATGGCTCTCAGCAGCGCCAAATTGCTTCGCCAACTCAATGCTTTCGTTCAACACAACTTTGTAAGGAATCTCAATCCGATTCTGTAGTTCAAAGGTTCCGATAAGAAGAACAGCTTTTGCTACAGGATCCAGGTCCTTGAGAGATCTAGCTTCACTTACGTTTTCATTTTCATTTGTACTTTCACCGTCCTTAACACCCTCGCCTTCATTCTCACCTTCATTCTCTGGTGGGGCGGCTGAGGGCCACGGGCTTTCAGGTGATACAACTTCAGGCACTGTACTTAGGGGAACAACAGCTTCGGAGACAACAGCTTCGGTTTCAGGGGATATAGTTAAAACCACGTCTTCTTGCTTTAGGATCGCCTCAATATCTTGCTCTAGATCTCCTCGAGTATGCATAATGCCTGAGAGCAAATCATGAAAAAATTCGGTATCTACCCGCTTCATATCATGGTCTTGGCGAAACTGCATTTCAACTTCGATTGCTGAACCTTGGGCAAACTGAACCTGATAGAGTGCCTGTAAAGCAAATCGCCTTGCTCGACTCTTAGCCGCTGGCGTCTTCTTGCTCATAAGGAGAGTTTTCTCATTAGACTGACCATCTCCATCGCTGACATTGCAACATCTTCACCTTTGTTACCTGCTTTTGTGCCGGATCGCTCAATTGCCTGTTCAATTGTATCGGTGGTTAACACCCCAAATACTATTGGCATGGATTCTTCAAGCGCTATCCTTGAAATGCCACTGGCACATTCACCCGCGACAAAATCAAAATGAGGTGTGCCACCTCGAATAACAGCGCCCAATGCAATGATCGCGTCATGCTTACCCTGGCGTGCAACTTTCTGCGTTGCCAGAGGCATCTCAAAAGCACCTGGAACGCGGACAATTGTGATATTCGATTCGGCAACACCATGCCTTTTCAGCGTATCAAGCGCTCCGCTCAGCAATCCTTCGACTACAAACGCATTAAAACGCGCGACAACAATCGCAAATTTGGCAGTCGCAACTGAAAAATCGCCTTCAATAATCTTGGTCATATCCTGTTCCTTATCAAGTTTGTTCGATATTGGCGCTTTCGATAGGTTCGCCAATCTGGCTCACGAGTCTGTTCTGTCCTCAGCAGGAGAACTGATTCTTGCGATTATTTTCAGATCGCGACCAAGCTGCCTGACATCTTTGATCTCAAGTTCTACGAGGTCACGCATATTATCAGGAGACGCAAAGTTTAGTAATGATTTTGCTTCATTTCCCATCAGTTTGGGGGCGGTATAAATAACCAACTCATCGACCAATCCTGCTGAAATCAAGGATCCTGCTAGTGTTGCCCCACATTCAAATAGCACTTCATTACAACCCGCCTTCGCAAGTTGCTGCAATAAACTATGAAGATCAACCCTGCCATGCGCATTTTCATCAGTACTCCCTTTTTCATCGGTGCTCCATAGCTGCGCCCCGAGATGACTTGCCTCTTGGCCGGCGGCAGACTGCGCCGGACTCAACGCACTTTTCACACAAACAATCACGGTATCCGGGTTCTCCAAAACACTAGCGCCGGACGGAATTCTTAGCCTAGAGTCAAGCACGACAATCTTGCGTCGTACTTGTGCGGAAAGCTCTGCGAATTCAACATCTAAACCCGACGCCCTGACGGTAAGTTGCGGATCATCATCAATTATCGTCTGTACGCCGGTCACTATCGCTGAACTTCTTGCTCGAAGCTTTTGTACATCTCGCCGAGCTTCAGCCCCGGTAATCCATTGGCTCTCGCCGTTACTAAGCGCAGTTTTACCATCCATCGTCATCGCGAGCTTCAGGCGCACATAGGGTATGCCATGATCATATTTTTTAATGTGGCCAGGGTTAAGCGCCCGCGCAGACGACTCCATTAAGGGCCCGTCGACTTTCACGCCAGCAGCCCTAAGAACATCCAGACCTTTGCCTCGATTTGCTGGGTGCGGATCTGTCATGGCATAAACGACCCGAGTGACACCTGCTGCTACCAGGGCATGGGCACATGAGGGAGTTCGACCTTGAAAACTACAAGGCTCAAGGGTCACATAGGCGGTTAAGGGTAGCTTTAACACCGCGTCTGAATTCATCTGCAACGCAGATAGTTTTGCGAGTGCGTTAGCTTCTGCATGACCTTTGCCATCAGTCAGATGGTATCCGCTAGCAATCGCACTACCATCTTGAACAAGCACGCAACCCACCCGAGGATTCGGCTGAGAAGTGTATAAACCGTTCTCGGCCTCGCGCAGTGCTTGCGCCATAAAATATTCGTCATTCATCGCTGACTCTATTCGTTATTATGAATTGACTTGTTCTGGTCTAATTTGTTCTGGTCTAATTTTAAAATTTCTTTTGCGAATTCGCTTACATCCTGAAAGCTACGATATACAGAGGCAAAACGAACATAAGCAACATCATCAAGCGTTCTGAGTTCATCCATAACAAGCTCACCCACCTTGAGTGTCTTCACTTCTGGCTCACCGGTTTCTCGCAGACTATGTTTTATTCTATTGATCAACGATTCAACCATTTCAATACTGACAGGTCGCTTTTCAATTGCGCGTAAAATACCGCTACGCAGCTTTTCTTCGTCGAAAGGCTGACGGTTTCCATTACTCTTAATCACTCTCGGAAGCACCAATTCAGCTGTTTCAAAAGTGGTGTATCTTTCCCCACATTCCAAACACTCTCGGCGACGTCTTATTTGGTTACCTTCCGCAACGAGTCGCGAATCAATCACCTTGGTTTCAGTATGACTACAAAATGGGCAATGCACAGAAAATTCCTTTCCTCAAATGTTCAATATTTTACTCTATTCAGAACAATTATGGGTTTTAGGGCATAGGTGTTTATCTGTTCTGATAAACTTTCCCTTTCTCCAATGAATAGGCACACTGGTAATAAGTCGCACGCATTACTGTCCTACTCCAACAATCTACTCAGAAGAACAATCTCTCTATGGCTCAATACGTATACACAATGTCCCGAGTGGGCAAAGTTGTTCCACCGAATCGAATAATATTGAAAGACATTTCATTGTCTTTCTTCCATGGCGCAAAGATCGGCGTGCTTGGTCTCAATGGCTCTGGTAAATCGACACTTTTGCGCATAATGGCAGGGCTGGATCCAGAATTCTTAGGTGAGGCGAGACCTCAAGCAGATCTGAAAATTGGCTACTTGTCGCAGGAACCTGAACTCGACGCTGAGAAAGATGTATATGGCAATGTCATGGATGGCATGCGTGAAATTCAAGAACTGCTCGAAAAATTTAACGCCATCAGTGACAAATTTGCGCAACCAATGTCAGATGACGAAATGAACAACCTACTGCAGGAGCAGGGCGAACTACAACTCAAGATAGACGCTGTAGAGGGATGGGATTTAGAACGAAAAATAGAAGTAGCTGCAGACGCACTTCGATTACCGCCCTTTGAGGCAGATGTCACCAAACTTTCTGGCGGCGAGAGGCGCCGAGTTGCGCTTTGTCGACTGCTTATGTCAAATCCAGATATGCTGCTATTAGATGAGCCCACAAACCATTTAGATGCAGAAAGTGTTGCTTGGCTTGAACGCTATCTAAAAGACTTTACTGGCACTGTGGTTGCCATTACCCACGACAGATACTTCCTCGATAACGCTGCCGGCTGGATTCTTGAGCTCGATCGCGGCTACGGCATCCCTTACGAGGGCAATTATTCCGCTTGGCTTGAGGCCAAAGATAAACGCCTGGGCATTGAACAGAAGCATGAAGCGACCCGACAGAAAACGATCAAATCAGAACTAGAGTGGGTTAGAACTCAACCCAAAGCGCGTCATGCGAAGAACCAGGCAAGACTTGCCCGATTTGAAGAACTTAATAGCCAAGAGTTTCAGCGTCGTAGCGAAACGATGGAGCTTTATATACCACCCGGTCCACGTTTAGGAGATGTAGTACTCGAAATCGAAAATGTCTCTAAAGGTTTTGGCGACGAATTACTCATCGACAATCTTAGTTTCTCGGTTCCGAAGGGTGCGATTGTTGGCATCATTGGCGGTAACGGTGCAGGTAAATCAACCTTGTTCCGAATGATCTGCGGTATCGAACAGCCAGATAGTGGCAACGTAAGACTCGGCGACACAGTAGAGTTGGGCTATGTGGACCAAAGCCGCGACTCTTTGTCAGACGACAAGAACGTATGGGAAGAAATTTCTGAAGGCAATGAAGTCCTTCAGGTTGGTCGCTACGAAACACAGTCACGAAGTTATGTCAGTCGATTCAACTTCAAGGGCAGTGACCAGCAGAAACTAGTACGTGATCTATCTGGCGGTGAGCGCAATCGTGTGCATCTCGCAAAACTACTGAAAAGAGGTTCCAACTTTCTCCTATTGGACGAACCAACCAACGATCTAGATGTCGAGACGCTAAGGGCGCTGGAATCTGCTATTGAAGCGTATCCTGGGGCCGTCATGGTCATATCACACGATCGCTGGTTCCTTGACCGTATCGCAACCCATATGCTTGCTTTCGAGGGTGACAGCAAGGCTGTTTGGTTCGATGGTAACTACTCTGAATATGAGCAAGACCACAAAAAACGAATGGGCGACAAAGGACCCACCAGAATGAAATATAAGAAACTGGCTTAAGCCATTATCGCTAGCCGGCACGGCAATATCGTGACGGTTTCGCGGTGATGAGAGTGTTGTAGTGAGTGGTGACTAAGTCATTTTGGTCGGATCAACCAAATAGCTTATTTCGTTTTGCATATTCAAGAATAAGGTAGGATAAAACGACAACTAAAACGATGAATGTCGGCTCAAAGGCATCACCGAGAATTTCACGGTACTTCTTCGCCCAAAATAGCGCAAAGAAGCCATGTAACGTAAGTAGAAACGTACTCCAAAACAAAAAGTACTTTGCCCAACGTTGACCGAAAAAACCCCACCAGGCCAAATTCCCAAACAACAACACAACACAGAGGATGATAGTTGGAATCAAAAAATGTTTACCTATCAGAAACGTCTGCAGCACACCCAAAAAACCAACAATAGCTATAATTGCCGCGATACATTCTAGGCTGTGTTGACGGGAAAAAAGCATCACTATTGATTTTTGTGTAGCGCCTGACATTTATAAATCCTCAATAATCTTATAGCGTTAATCTAACTTTCTAGTTTTCTATCGCGTCTAACGCATCGCTGAGTTTTCCGACACCAATAACAGACATGCCTTTAATAGGTTGCTTAGGTAGATTGCCCTTCGGCACCACAGCTCTGGAAAACCCATGTTTGGCAGCTTCTCGCAAGCGCTCTTGCCCATTCGGGACTGGACGGATTTCTCCCGACAAACCCACTTCGCCAAAACAAATCATATCCGAGGGCAATGCTCTATTTCGAAAGCTCGATACTATGGCTAAAAGTACCGCCAAGTCACTACTAGTCTCAGCAACCCTAATACCACCGACAGCATTTACAAACACATCCTGATCTCCGACCTGCAAGCCACCGTGTCGATGTAATACCGCAAGCAACATCGCCAGCCTGTTCTGCTCAAACCCAACGGCTACTCGTCTCGGATTACCCAGCGCGCTTTCATCCACCAGCGCCTGGGCCTCTACCAACAGCGGCCTAGTACCCTCCCAGACGGCCATCACGATGCTACCGGGGGTTGCTTCTTCACCACGAGAAAGAAAGATAGACGAAGGATTAGAAACTTCTTTCAATCCCTTTTCGGTCATCGCGAAGATACCCAATTCATTGACAGCACCGAAGCGATTCTTGCTACCCCTTAATGTCCGGTAACGACTATCATTCTCCCCCTCAAGCATGACAAAGCAGTCAATCATATGTTCCAAAACTCTTGGGCCTGCAATACTTCCGTCTTTGGTCACGTGACCAACAATCAATAATATCGTGCCGCTTTTCTTTGCGTGCTGAATTAACATCGAAGCACTTTCGCGAACTTGAGCAACACCACCCGGCGCGGATTCAACTTCGTCGAGATGCATCACCTGAATAGAATCAATCACTAACAGCTTAGGCTTTAATTCATCCCAGGTAGCGCAAATAGCTTCAACATTTGTTTGGGACATCACCATCAGCTTATCGATAGGTAACTGCAAGCGCTTGGCGCGCATAGCAATTTGCGCCAGACTCTCTTCACCAGTGATATACAGGGAAGGATATTGCAGCGATAATTTACACATGATTTGAATAAGCAGGGTACTTTTACCAGCGCCAGGGCTGCCACCAATCAGCACAGCGGAACCCGGCACAAAACCTCCTCCCAGGACACGATCAAATTCCACTAGGCCGGAACTAATACGGGGCATATCTTCCGAAGAGACGTCCGCCAATGTCTGAGCAACTTCAAGTTGCCCTGCAAAGCCCTTTTTACGAGAAGCAGAAGCAGCAGTTTCTACTGACAAACTACTTAAGGTATTCCATTCCTTGCACTCTGCACATTGTCCCTGCCATTTACCAAAGTCAGCGCCACACTCGGTGCAGACATAAACTGTTTTACGCTTTGCCAAATATTCTTCCTCGATTAATTTTTACCACGCGATGCCAGCAACCAATTCAGCTGGGGTCATTGACGATGCGATACGCTCCACTCTACCGCTGAGCCCCGACATTAGGGTATATCCAAGTGTACCTATATGCGATGCCACATCGTCGATAAAAAGTGTGTCCCCCCACAAAATAGCACGATCACCACTGCTGGCCTGAAGCTCTAAAGGAATCTCTACCATGATCATATCCATCGAGACTCTACCAACAATTTCGCATCGCTTGCCATTAATCAACACGGGTGTTCTGGGTGGCAATTCCCTCGGGTAACCATCCGCATAACCAATACCGACAACCGCAATACGGGTGGCTACTTCTGTTGCCCAGACACTCCCATAACCGATAGATTCACCAGCAGCTAGCGATCTCACCGCGATGATTGGTGCCGTTAGCGTCATGCCTGGTTTCAGTGTTGGGTCGTGCTCAATTGAGGTAGAACCGCCATAAAGCATAATACCGGGTCGAACCCAGTCATAATGACTGCTTTTCAAACCTAATACAGCACCAGAATTCGCCATACTTTTAGCGATAGACAGGTTGTTTGTTTTTGAATTGAATACTCGCAACTGTCTAAGGTTTTCGTCGTGATCTGCGACATCAGCATTTGCAAAATGACTGGCAATACCAATAATCACGAGCCCGCCAGGGTTAGCGAGAATCATATCGAGCTCCAGCTCATTTAATCCTAAACGATGCATACCGGTGTCGAACTTAAGCCATACTGGCAACTCGACGCCGAGTGAATTCACCAGTTGCCACTGATCAACTGAGTGAATCATTGGGATCAAATGACTATTGATACAAATTTCTAATTCCGCCTTACCGAGGAACCCCTGCAGAACGTAAATAGGAATCCCAATGCCAGACGACCGCAAAGCAACACCTTCCTCGACCCTGGCAACGGCAAAAGCATCCATGCCAGTTAGATGCTTTGCAACGAACTCAACCCCATGACCATAAGCATTAGCTTTAACAACAGCCATTGTTTTACAACCGCGGGATTTTTCGCGCGCTAGATTTAGGTTAGCCTGTATATTATCCAAATGGATGTAGGCTATAGGTTTGTTGCTGAATTGAGGAATAGATGAACCTAATGGCACAGTGTTTGACTCCGAAATTAGCGCCGACAGAGGCTATTCATAGTCGTCGTAGTCGCCATACCCTAGTGCGAGATCTTCGAACTTTGTGTACTGACCAATGAAGGCAAGTTTCTTTCGTCCGATGGGGCCATTTCTTTGTTTAAGAATAATTGCCTCAGCAATACCTTTCTCAGCACCCTCGTTGTAAACCTCATCTCGATAGATCGCGAGTATCACATCCGCGTCCTGCTCAATTGCGCCTGATTCTCGCAGATCTGACATTATCGGTCGTTTATCTGGTCGCTGCTCCAGACTTCGATTTAACTGAGAGAGGGCAACAACCGGACATCTGAATTCTTTCGCTATGCCTTTCAAAGATCGGGAAATCTCCGAAATTTCAGTCGCTCTGTTTTCACCGCTACCCGATACCTGCATTAACTGGAGGTAATCAATGACGATTAATCCTATATCACCATGCTCTCTTGCAAGTCTGCGTGCGCGAGATCTAATTTCATTTGGCGTCAAAGCAGCAGAGTCATCAACAAATAGCGGTTTGTCGTTCAATAACGTTACGGCAGAAGTAAGGCGCGGCCAATCTTCATCAGAAAGTTGACCGCTGCGAATTTTAGTCTGATCAATTCTGCCGAGAGAAGAGAGCATTCTCATAATCAGGGAATCTGCTGGCATTTCCATACTGAACACAAGCACCGGCTTGTCACCTGCGATAACCGCGCTCTCAGCAATGTTCATGGCAAAACTTGTTTTGCCCATCGAGGGACGACCCGCGACTATGATCAAATCTCCGGGCTGAAAGCCCATGGTCATATCGTCAATATCACGGAATCCAGTACTTAAGCCCGTCAGTGCGCCTTTAGTTTGAAACAGCTGGTCAATACGCTCTACAGCTTCGGTTAAAAGTGGTCTTATTGCCTTGGGACCACCAGAGCTTGGCCGGTCATCACCAATTTTGAACACCTTAGATTCAGCAATATCGATCAGAGTTGCGCTATCGCGTCCATCTGGGTTGAAGCCACTGTCGGCAATTTCATGGGCGACGGATATAAGTTTTCTGACGGTTGCGCGCTCAGAAACAATCTGTGCGTAGGCAAGGATATTAGAAGCTGTAGGGGTGTTGTTAGCTAATTCGGAGATGTAGGCGATGCCACCGACATTTTCTAGCTCGTTTACGGAATCAAGCGATTCGGCAATAGTAATGATGTCCAGAGGCTGGTTCTTTTCAACCAAGTCTTCCATAACACGATAGATCACTCTGTGATCACCGCGATAAAAATCCTCCGCCGTTACGGTTGAAGAAATTTTATCCCAGGCGTGTTCGTCCAGCATCAGCCCACCAAGCACTGAACATTCCGCCTCAAGCGAATGAGGCGGCACCTTTAGAAGACTGGTGCTTGTGTCGTCTGTGGCAATGCTCAAGTTGTACTCGGAGGTTGCTTACTCTTGAAGACCTTATTCTTGAGGAACTAGGGTCAGCTTAAGTTTGACGTTAACTTCAGTATGAAGATGGATATCAACTTCATACTCGCCTAATTCTCGAAGAGGACCGTCTGGTAGTCGAACTTCGCTTTTCTCAAGTTCCACACCAGCAGCGTTAACTGCTTCAGCGACGTCACGAACCGTAATAGATCCGAACAGCTTGCCTTCTTCACCAGCTTTTGTGGACAAAGTGATGTTAAGACCACTGATTTTCTCGCCCCGAGCGACTGCAGTTGCCTTCTTCTGATCGGCAACTTCCTGCAATTCTGCGCGTCTGGCTTCAAATGTCGCAACATTATCCGCTGAGGCCACAACTGCTTTCTTTAGCGGAACAAGGAAGTTACGCCCATATCCAGCTTTCACAGTTACCTGATCACCCAGGTCACCAAGATTTGAAACTTTCTCTAATAGAATAACTTGCATCTTCTCATTCCTCTCGATCTAGTCGAATTCTCTTTCTTAAATCTAACCAACTATCTGCTAATGCGATAAATGCCAACATTGGGTAGAGCACTTGCGCTAGAAATACCAGCATAACGTAGAAACTAACCAACCAATTTCCGCTCAAAGATTTCTCAGCAACCAACCAGTGAACGAAACACACACCAGTGATCACCAATGGCACCATCAACAACGGCACCCATCGAACAAATCCAAGCGAGCCAAGAGCCAAGCAAATCATAACAAGACTCAAAACTCCTACTGCTACCAGCGGCACTAAACGCAATTGATGCATTTCCTGCTGAAACCCACCTGGGTTATACAACAGACTTTGCCACCATCTTGCCAACGCAAGAAACGCAAACATCGCGACCCCCTGCCCCATGGCAAAAAAGCCAACCAGCAGAGATCTCATATTAGCGAATCTCTCATCTGCTTCAGCCGTCGACAATGAGGACATGTCCTGCCCCACCGCCTGATCAGTCACGGCCAGATAAAGCTCCGTGAACTGATCAAATGCACTCCCCGACAGCATTTCAAATAGCAAGCTGCCAATCGCGGAGACCACTACAATTGAAAGTAAAATCAACTGCCATGACATTGTCGCGCGTAGCAACCAAGCTAAACCAGCCGAACCTAAAAAAGCGATCGCTGGCCCCGGGTCTCCGGTTAACTGAAGCAGCACCAGAACTGGCAAACAACTCCAAAGCAAAACATAAGCACCTTCAGCTACCCCTTTCCTTAGGATAACAAGACTAATGATTGCAATACTCAACCAATGCAAGAAAGGCAATGATGCGCATACAACAGCGACACCAGTGGCTTCACGCTTACCACGCATTGCAAACTCGGCTAATGCTCGCATACTACATCATCCGCAAATAGCCGATTTATTTATGTGCGTCTGTATATGGCAACAGTGACAAGTATCGAGCACGCTTAATAGCTTTCGCTAGCTGACGCTGATACCTGGCCTTTGTTCCCGTGATTCGGCTAGGGACAATTTTTCCTGTTTCCGAAACATACTGCTTGAGCACTTCAATATCTTTGTAGTCAATTTCAGTGACGCCTTCAGCGGTGAAACGACAAAACTTTCTTCTTCTATAAAATCGTGACATATATCCTCCGCTTACTCTGCTGCTGGCGCATCAGATGTAGTGGCTGCTGGTTCCGCTGACGCTGGCTCGGCGGCAGCTTCAACCGGTGCTGCTACAACTGCTTCCTTATTGGCGTAACGCTCGTCCTTGTCTTTCTTCTGACGACTCTCACGCTCGATCTTCATGATAGGAGAATCTTCAGAATCTGCGCTTTTTCGACCGATGACGATATTACGTAACACTGCGTCATTGAAACGAAATGCTGTGTTGATTTCTTCAAGGGTTTCTTTGCCACACTCAACGTTGAGCAATGCATAGTGCGCTTTGTGAATTTTGTTGATCGGATAGGACAACTGACGTCGACCCCAATCTTCAATTCTATGGACGTTGCCGCCGCCTTCTTTTACGATAGACGAGTAACGCTCGATCATTCCTGGCACCTGTTCACTTCGATCAGGATGTACCAGAAACACTATTTCATAATGTCTCATACAAGACTCCTCTTGGGTTAATGCTTCCAGTGACGATCTGCTCCAAATTGGAATAGCCGATCGCTGTGAAGCAAGGAGATATTTTGGGAGGCGGATTGTATCGGTACTTAAGTACAATTACAACGGTCAGATTACAACCACGCAATTGCTGCATTTCTCACGGCTTATAGCCTCGCTCATTGCCGTGCTTAAAGTGCCCGGTTGCTTTAGCCATCAGTAATTGACGCCCTCGGGCATCGCAGGCACCTATCTTTACTAAGTAGCGTTGTGCACCTTGTCCTGAAAGCGTGGCAACCGTTTTGCCTTCATAGCTTATCTGAACCAGTCCGCTTTTGGTTTCGTTGCAGTCAAACCGGTCAATTCCCAGCGAATCCCAAAGGGTAGTCTCATTCATTACCGCTGCCGGTACTACTCGAAATTCTGATCGACGCTACAAATTGTTTACTGGGTCAGATTCAATATCTAATTTTAATTTCCAAAACTGTTGCTTCAATTTGGCGACTAAGCCTTTCTCCTGCTGCAGAAGATTGACCATCTCATAGGGGTCTTGCTTGAGGTTAAAGAGAAACTTGGGCTCCTCCTTTCGATCAAGAATGAGCTTATGATCTCCAACTCTAAATGCCCATTCATTCACTTCATCATCTTGCCCAGGCATATCAATGGTCCAGATCATGGACTTTCTATCCAGTTTTTGACCTACAAAAGTCTTGACGATTGACTGCCCATCAATGACACGATCGTCCGGCACATCGAAACTTAACATGTCAGCGAGCGTGGGTAAAAAATCTAACCCATAGACTGGCTCATCAGATACGGACCCTGCTTTTATTATGGCGGGATAGCGGACTATTGCAGGTACCCGGATACCACCTTCTAGCAAATTATCTTTTCTACCACGGAAGCCACCGGTCTCACCGGCCATAAATAGCTCCCAAGGTTTGCGGGACTCTCTGGTCACGGGGCCATTGTCACTTGTGAAAATAATAATTGTTTGATCATAAACTCCTAGCGCCTTGAGCTTATGAATTACCCGGCCAACTTGCGCGTCCAAATAACTGATATTGGCGTAGTACTCTCCCTGCCCTCTGAATGGCAGATCTAACCAATCCCAGTGAAAAACATCCGGGTTAGCCTGAGCATGGGGCGTGATGTAGTCGCTGTACATCTCTAAATACTCTGGCGAAGAGGCGACTGGGGTATGTACTTCAGAGAAAGGGATATACAAGAAAAACGGTTTGCCGGCTTCTTTCAGGCTCAACCAGTCAATCACTTCATCTGCGACTAACTGACCGCTGAAAGCTTCTGTTTCGCCAACAGCAACGCCATTGCGATAAAAGTTATCTGGAAACATTTTTCCGACACGCGCCGAACCATTTTTGGCGGGTTTCTCAACCTCTTCATTTTTCGCAAAGCCGCCTGGCATTACAAAGGCGTAATCGAACCCCATATCTGGCGTTTGCGAATGCCCCTCCATTTGAATACCGCCATTGAGATGGAGCTTGCCCATGACAGCTGTTTGATAGCCTTGTCGCTTTAAAAGATGGGCTATCGTTATTTCTTTTTTACCGAGGTAAACATCCTGACCTTCAGCAATCCATGAACGAATACCTGTCCTATAGGGTGTTCTACCGGTGAGTAGGCCTGCACGTGAAGGCGAACATAATGGCGCGGGTGCGTAGTACTGCGTGTACTTAATCCCTTCGTTTGCAATTTGATCTATGTTCGGGGTTTTTACGATCGGATGGCCATAACTCGCGAGGTCGCCATAGCCTAAATCGTCAACGTAGAAAATTACTAAGTTCGGTTTCTGCGTCAAATCACCCCGGTTTAATCCCTCAAGAGCCAAACCATCAAGGGCTGCACCATCAAGCGTTAAATCGTTAGCGGCAGCTAATTGATGGATTAGAGAAAACAAAAGAAATGCGGAAGTGGCTCCAAAAATATTCAACTTACTCATTCCTCGTACGATATCATTGAGGTTCCGTTTCTTTTCGTTCTGATTAATCTCGAATCAATTTAGCCTTTGCTTTTGCACTTCATACAAAGCAATCCCCGTAGCGACCGAGACATTGAAGCCAAGATCAGAATTTACCATCGGTATTCGCACTAGAAAATCACAACATTTTTCTGTCTTCTGGCGTATTCCTTTACCTTCCGAGCCCATAACAATAGCTATGTTGTCTTTCATGTCGACTTGATGGAGCATCTGCTCTGTTTCCAACAGCGTACCAACAACCCAGATCTGGCGCTTCTGTAACTGACTGATACACCTCGCCAAATTTGTAACAAAAACAACTGGCACAAGTGAAGCGCCACCGGAGGCCGTTTTACTTGCAGCTTCATTGAGTGGCGCACTTTTATCTTTTGGAACAATAATCGCATCCACGCCCATACTCACCGCACTTCGAACGCAAGCACCCAGATTACGCGGATCGGTAATGCCATCCAGAATTAGCAGCAATAACTTTTTTGATCCTGAATTATCAACATCGCCGGAAATTCGTCGATCAACCATCGACAGTAGAGACTGCTCATCCATCGCAAGTGGTTTACTGACAATGCCAGCACCCTGGTGATTAAGATCTGTCAGATCGTCGAATTCGCTATTCGACATCCGCTCGACCCGCACGTCTTTTCTATTTGCCAGACTAAGCAATTCTTCAAGGCGGAGTGAAAGCTTGCCATCACGCAACATCACATGATCTACACCAACATTGCCTAGCATCAAACGTGCGTGCACCGAATTTATTCCAAATAAATTTTCCATCTACTGACTTCTTCTCTTTTTGCCACCCTTCGATGGCCCTTTACTTTCTGCCTTAGCCTCAAATTTTTGCTTTGGTTTTTGCTTTGGCTGTGCTGTGTTCTTAGCATCAGATTTGACGCTCGATTTTTTCCTGGGGTTAGGCTTTCGTCTAGTCGACGAAGTCTTCTTGCCAGATTTTGCGGACTCCCTTCCTGGCGCCTTCTTCTTACGTACTGATCGCCGCCCCTTCAATGGGCTATGTTCCACTAACTGGAAGTCTATTTTTCGCTCTTCAACATTCACCCCAGCGATTTGGACCTGAACTTTATCGCCCAGACCAAAAACAATGTGAGTCCGCTCACCGACTAAAGACTGTTCTGAATCATCAAAGCGATAATAGTCCCCGGAAAGCGTGCTGACATGAACAAGACCTTCAATATAAACATTAGCCAATTCAACAAAGAACCCAAACTTTGTCACACCAGTAATGACACCTGCCTGGATGTCACCGACCTTATCGGAAAGAAAATCACATTTCATCCAATCGAGCACATCATACACAGCAGCCTCCGCACGCCTTTCGGCAAAAGACGTATGCTCTCCGAAAGCGATGACTTCTTCGATCGTATATGGATAGAACCGCTTCTCTTTCGCTTCACCAAACCTTTTTACGAACTTAGATTCCTGCTTACTATGAATTATCGACTTGATTAGCCGATGGGTGAGCAAGTCAGGGTATCTTCGAATCGGCGAGGTGAAATGCGTATATTCCTTGTAGGCTAGGCCGAAGTGGCCTTTGTTTTCCGGAGAGTAGACTGCCTGCTTCAAGCTTCTGAGCAATGCTATCTGCAGCACCTGGCCGTTCTCTCGATGCTTTAATTGATCGGTGATTTGCTTGAAGTCTTTTGTTTCAACCGGGTTACCCGCATTAAAAGTCACGCCAAATCGAGCAAAGAACTCTGCGAGAAACTCAACCTTTTCAGGCTCAGGTGGCTCATGTACTCGAAATAATCCGGGCGCGTGTTTCTTTGCTCCCTCTGACTTACTTTCTCCAGCTGTTAGCGGACGAGCAATAAACCTTGCCGCGGCAACGTTCGCACAAAGCATGGCCTCTTCGATGATTTTGTGCGCAACATTTCTAGCGCGGACTTCAATACGCTCAACCCGACCCTCAGCGTCGAAGTGAAATAGCGGCTCAGTAGACTCGAATTCGAGCGCACCACGATCTTCTCTTCTTAACACTAACGCTTTATATAACTGGTGGAGCTCTTCGATACATGGAATCAAATCAGCTTTGGGGAATTCACCTTTGTTTTCCAATAACTCGCCTACTTGTGTGTAGGTCAGTCTTGCGGCAGATTTAATCACTGCCTCGTAGAAAATGTATTTACCTAAACGCCCCTGCGCCGAGATCGTCATTTCACAAACCATGGCTAAGCGGTCAACATCTGGTTTTAGGGAGCACAGACCATTCGATAATTTTTCTGGCAACATCGGCACAACATACTGAGGGAAATAGACCGAAGTACTCCTGTCATACGCCGCCCTATCCAAATCTGTGCCAATTTCCACATAATGAGCAACGTCTGCAATGGCAACGTACAAACGCCAACCACCACCTCGCTTGGGCTCACAGTAAACAGCATCGTCGAAATCCCTCGCGTCTTCGCCATCGATAGTCACGAATGGAATCTGCCTTAGATCATGCCTGCCTGAGCCAGCTTTATCCGACACCTCACTTGGCATGGCATCAATCTGTGCCATCAGTTCTTCTGGCCACTCGGTAGGAATATCATGATTACGAAGCGCGATCTCTACTTCCATCGCGGGTGTTAAGTGGTCCCCAAGCACCTCGAGAACCTTTGCTGTCACATGACCGTGGTGAGTGGGCTGATCAATAACCTCGACAACGACGATCTGATTTGCCTTATGTTGCGCAGAGGCAACCTCATCACTCCCTTGCGAACTAATAATCATCACTTCGTGATTTATTCGATTATTCAGCGGCTCAAGGTACGAAAACTTTCCTTCGAAATAGATTTTCCCAACCAGTTGCTGAGTATTTCTTTCAAGTACTTCAACAATTTCGCCTTCGGATCTACCTCTGCGGTCTTTGCCGCGAATTTTCACCTGGACCTTGTCGCCATGAAAAACAGATTTCATCTGTCTCTCTGTCAGGAATATATCTTCGTCATCACCTGGCATGAGTAAAAAGCCAAAACCATCGGGATGCGCAGATACTTTACCAACAAGCATTTCAAGCTTCTTAGCAATGGCGTATACATTCCTACGATCGACAACTAACTGCCCGTCCCGAACCATGGCACGAAGTCTTGTTTCCAGAGCAGTGCTTTGACCTGCCTCCTCAAGGGAAAGTGTTTTTGCTAGCCGCTTAAGACTAGCTGGAGCACCCAATTGCTCCAGCGTTGCAAGAATATGCTCTCTGCTGGCAATGGGTTGGTCGTACTTTTCGGCTTCACGCCTTTGATATGGATCTTTTTTCACAATAATTATTTCTTCTTTATATAAGTTTGGGGATTTCCCCAAGTATTTTTATGCACTCTAACCTGCTTTTGCTCTTATCGCTGGATTTTCCAATTTCCTATTGTCGTCTCCAGACCGCTAAATAGTAACAAAAGTGAGCGTTAATGGTTTCTATGATTGACAGCAATGGCGGGTCTTAGTACCCTTTCGCGTCCTCATTGCCGAGGTGGTGAAATTGGTAGACACGCTAGCTTCAGGTGCTAGTGGGGGCAACCCCGTGGAGGTTCAAGTCCTCTCCTCGGCACCAATTCTTTAAAATTTTGCCTACGGCAAAATTTGAAATCGACGCCCTAATCTTGGTGGCGGCAGACTATTCACGTAGTGAATTGATGAGAGCTCCTCGAGCGAAACTACTCTATAAATTGTCTTCATGTCTCACCAACAGCAAAACGAACTCCCTACGGCGCTATCGTAGAGCCGAAATGTCGGACCACCGAAATGTCGGACCACCGAAATGTCGGACCACCGAAACCCCTGACCGTCAATCCCTCTCCGCGGTACGAACTTGTTTGAGCCTAAGCCTCAAACAAGGACGATCTTCGAGCATCAAAGCGGCGGAGTTTCCCTCTTTTCAGGGAATTTGCATCAGCCCAAAAAAAACTGCTGCCGCAAAAAGACTTCGCTTTGTATCTTGAAAATTTCAAGCTCGACACTAAAAACAACTTTATCCTGTAGTCTTCAGCAACGTATCTCTAAAGGACAAACAGCTTGCGTGTGAATACTCGGAATGGCTGAACAACATACAAGGAGGGAGGAAAGCCGTCTCGGAAAGAACCGAAGACGGGAGCATGTTATACATAATACAAGCAAATACAAACTATTTTTGAATTTATTGTATTCTTAAGCCCTTACTAACCAATCACTGCACGACCACTGATGACACCAGCTCACGATGTCCTAGCCTCGCCAAATGAGAAATACGCATATAATATCCACACTTCAAATCGATGATATTTCTACGCAATCAAACCACACAGACTGAAAAGTAAAAACAAGACAACTAGATAGTAGTGATGCCAAGGTGGTGACTATCGGATTTGGGCCCCGGATTTGGCGGCAGGCACCGTAGTCATCGCGGCGGTGTAGCAACCGGTGCTCGACCAACCGGCGAACGAGGTCCAAAGTAATCGCTACGAAGCCAACCAAAGCGCTCGATTAAACGGCTAGAAACTAACATATCAATTCTTTACGTGACTAATCCCTGAATACTCGCCGCTTCTTGTCTAACCAACTCAGAACAACCTAATAGTTGTCTATTGGCACCTATTCGCTTGAACCAATAGTGCAGCCCAACCAAACCGGTAAATCCCATACCACCGTGCACTTCCGTGGACGTCTTGGGGACAGAACGACCCACCTCTGACAAATGTGCATTTGCATGACACGCAAGCATTCTTGCTTCGCTAGGCAGATCATCCATTGCATGACCTGCGTAACATACGAGCGGGCGGCATGGCTCAAGATTCGCGAACATATCCGCGAACGTATGTTTCACTGCTTGAAATGGGGTAATAACCCAGTTGAACTGTTCTCCTTGTCCTCCATACGATAAAGGGACAGATTTGAATGGCACTTACTTAAGCTTCTTGGGGTGGCCATTTTTGCGAACAATCTCCCTTGCCTCAAATTGTATCTTGAATTTCTTCATACCTGTCATTGTCAATCCAATCAGCTCGTTTGGGTTTCTGTACTCGACGTGGTGATCTCGTGCGCCCATTTGCTCCATCAAAACATCAACGCCTTTGTCGAGCATTTCAAACATAAAACATGCTCGGTCAAACAAGCCAAATCACCCCTGCCCAGTTTAAAAAACTTTTTAGTGATCAACCCTGCTGTCTGTAAGACAGTAGATCTTTGGCTATTAAGACATTGACCATCCTCTACCGGAAAACTGTCATTCAAACTTTCAAATGCTAAAAAAGCCCAATCAGGATACTGCTGAAATTCGGAGTAAATCCAGCTTGAAATTACCATCCTTAGGATGAAGAGAACAGTTACCTGCAACTAGCAGGTATGGATGAAGACCCCGTACAGCAACTCATTGGATGTTCCGTCAGTTACCGGATCGCGGTAAGACCACAGCGGGGACACAAGGTGTTCACGTTACAGATGGTGTCAGCGGTTGAAGAGGATAATCGTTATGCGCAGGTAGCGAAAGAAGCAGGTCATTGACAAGGTACTCTCCCTGGAACCCGGTCTCCTCAGCGGCTTTGAACCTACTCGTTACCGACGGAAGAAGTTTTCCATTGATTTATCTACCAATATCTATCCCTCTATTGGCTTTCAACTAGCGCACAGTCTCGGCGAGAAAACAGAGGCCACCCACGTTCCATCCATTTCTTGTATCTCGTTTAGTCAAGTTCCTACATCCGTTGCTGATTGCCTTCGCTAAGATGTCGGCATGTCCTAACCCAGAAGCCACTTTATTGATCCAGAAGGTGGTAGGTACCGCGTTTGTTCACGTTGCGTGCGACAAGCGTTTCTATCTGGTACGGACCAAACAACCGGCAAAGACTTTTTCCATGGAAGAGACTGGGTCGAAAATCGCATTTTGGCATTGGTAGATAGCGTTGCAGTGATGACGAATCAGCATCATGAAATGCAGCGGATGGAATCCGTCACCACACAGATGAACCTGAAGGCTCTACTTAAACAGTCCTTTCAATTTATCTAGACCCTCAGCGGCCCGATCACCGATCTTTTCTCTCAATTTCTCTTTGGCTGCTTCTTTCGCCAGATCTTCAACCTCGTCCATCACAGCGTCTTTTACTTCTTTGAGTAAAGCCTTTGTAATAGCTTCGCCTAGTTCATCAGGGGACAACCCATTTTCACGTGTACCTATTTCTCTCATGGTGAGTTCAGGTAGCGTAAATTGTTTTTCGCCCAGCACATCACTTCTCAAGGTGACAGCACCGTTGATAAAGCTGATTTTATCAACAGCCAGCTTAACGTTCGGCGGCTCTGTTGTACTACTTCCGCTTCCACCGCCACTACCACTATCCATGCTGTCAATAAGAGCTTGTAGGTTAGTTGTACGACCCGCTTGCTCAGCTAGTATTTTTGCACCATCAATAGAAATCTCCTTTATCACGTAGACGTCTTCAGTCAGCGAACTGGTATCAATGCTAAGCCCAACGCCATCCATTGAAAAAAGGCTTTCAGTAGAAAATCCTTGGGGATTCGCCACAGTTAAACCGGATAAATGCCCAGTGCCTTCCGATAGCTTTATGTCAACTTTTGCCACTTTTACATCAGAATTCAAACTGTCACTACCAACAGTTTCTATCAGCTCTTTAACCAACCCGTTGATGTTACCCAGCAAGAAATATCCGGCACCGCCAGCACCAGCCAGAAGTACCAATATGACGACAACAGTTATAGCAAACTTGTTCACAGGCTTTCGCTCCTCTTCAATTAGTCGGAGATAATAGCAAACGGTTAGGCGCCAATACAGTCAAATAGCTTCTTGGGTAAGTCATCAACATAGGTTGGATGAGACGACAGGCGGTTAACGTAGTAAATTGGCCATGATTTAAAAAAAAAGACAGGGACACAGACTAAAACATACAGATCTCGTTAGCGAAAGAGCTTCAGTCGCAATCAGCCAGATTAGGAGATGAAATTAGTAGGAGCTCACCAGATTGAGTTGAAAATTATGTCGAGTAAATGTTAAGCCGATTGTAATAGATTGAGATCCGACAATTAGGCCATAGCATCCCCGATACGTCGCCAGCCATGGCGGCCGACCCAGTTTTGTAATTCACCGAGCAGTCCATAAGCTCGTTGTCGCTTGCTGAGACTGGCAACCCTATTCAACCAGATCGCTTTCTCATCCGTCATGTGTGACTCGGAAAACGGACTCAACATGCGCAGATGGCGAATATAGTCTTCCAAAACCATCAACTGTGGCTTTGGCCGGGAGGGATTGCTGATGCCTGAAACCAGTGGCCGCATGAGCTCCTGCAGTTTTTCAGGGGAGTTTTCTAGATGTTGCAGTCTTCTATAAGCAGATGTGTGTGCATAACCGTCAATCGCTTCACAAATTTTTGCTCGTACTGGATTCAGGTCCACATAGGCCATAGCGGCCAACACTGCTTGCTCGCTCAGCAATGCACCAGAATAGAAACGGCCTTCAAAGAAGTGACCGGTGCACTTGTCTTCCCGGTTAGCACGCCAGGCAACGGGCTGCTTTAGATGTTTCATGAAGTCCGAGAGCGACCCCAAGGTTAGTCGTATCTGTTCCAGTCTACGCGGATTTTTCAGAATCTCTTCGCGTCGCAGTGCTTGCAGAGCCTCAAGGTCCTGCGGATGGTCTGGCGACGCCCGTGGCGGAAAGGCCTCGGTCCAGCGCCTGGCGACTTCTGCCGCATCCCATTTGTGGCAGGTCAGGGGGTCGTAGTAGACGACCAAGTGAAAATG
>JBLHWY010000055.1:0-35729 GCA_047629195.1 Candidatus Azotimanducaceae bacterium | reverse complement strand
GATGTTGATCGGTTCATTTAATGAATGACCGAACTTTATTCGAATATTTAGAAAGGTACTTTGACTAAGCAATCACTGATGACTTAAGTAGAAATGCCCTAAACCTCTTCGCAAGATAATCGGCCAACCGTGCAACGAGAAAGCTTTTAGGCATCTGATATGATTAGCGTAAAATTTACATTTTCGCCTGATTTCATTCTTTGAATTCCAATAATGCCATGAAATACAGGCAGCAAACAAAATTTAATTTGTTGCCTGCAGATCAACTAGTTCACAGATGCGAGGCCCAGGTAGTCTTCATAATTCTTAGTGTAGAACCGGTCCAGCTCATCTGGCGTCGCATTCACAGCGTCCAAGCTTCGCTCGTAGTCTCCGAACGGATCCTTACCACCTTCAGGGTGTGGGTAGTCAGTGTTAAACATCAGAATATCTTTTGATACATTTCTTAAGATCCATCCTGTATTTTCAGTATGCAGCGGTGCAACACGAATCTGACGCTGAAAATACTCCGAGGGTTTGAGAGACAACTTTTTCAATGCCTGATCAAACTTGCCGAGCAAGGATACACCCATATCGAGATTCATGATCGAAGCAGGCACCCAGTTTGCACCAAGCTCAATAATACCCACTTTAAGTTTAGGAAATCGTTCCAACACGCCGTCATAGATCATGCAGGTTATCCAACGTTCAATGGTATGGTGAATCACCGGCATATCTTTAGGTTTGGTACTTTCTATATTGCCTAAATTACCTGCTAGCACGCGCTCGACCCCGGTGTTCATATAAACTGAAGGCATGTTCTGCCCACTACCAATATGAAGTGTGACAGGCACTCGCGCCTCTTCCATCATCGCCCAGAGAGGATCATAAGCAATATGAGAGGGCGCGCGTCCTTCGACAGCATCCGAACCAATCCAGATGGCATTAACGCCTAGTTCAAGCGCCAATTTGAGAGATGTTTGAGCCTGTTCTGGATCTCTCAAGGACAAGTAACCGACAGACTGTAATCGTGGGTCATCTGCACAGAAGTCTGCCATGCCTCGATTGAGCGCATCACA
The DNA here is from genome assembly GCA_047629195.1 of Candidatus Azotimanducaceae bacterium. GTDB lineage: Bacteria > Pseudomonadota > Gammaproteobacteria > Pseudomonadales > Azotimanducaceae > UBA4582. Next base: position 34,671 of record JBLHWY010000055.1, on the reverse strand, counting down.
GCCGCCGTAAACGATTTCAAGGTCTTTGTTTCGGGCAAATCGACTAGCGCCGATTGAAGGAAAAATCAATTGCGAGCTGATGCCCATGATCTCAATTGCATCACTTCGCTCTTTCTTTTCAACCGCACCGTATGCACTCCACATGTTACGTTTGCCTGGATGCGCAAAAATATCAGCTTTAAGTGCCTCTGTAAGCTCAGGATCATCACCCGCTAATCGTTTATCAGCAGCTTCCATAACAGGGTCAAGTGCCGGCATATTAAGATCAAAAATCCCACTGTCCAGGTTCTCACTAACATGCTTTGAGGCATAGCTTTCCAGCCAGCCCCGACTTTCAATAATGTGACTATCGGCATCATGGATTACTCTGCCTTCTCTGTGTGACATGGTGATCTCCTTGTTTGACAAGCTGAAACATACGCGACTAAAAGCTTTATTATATTAACTATATAATAGGAGTCAATGGCTTTTCGATATCCAATTCAGCAGCAAGAGGTTGTTTCACTCAGCTGGGTAGAAGTGAATCAATTCCGCCAAAGATAAATTGCACAGTGCTGTCAATCATCTCCGCTTTGTTGCCTCCGAATCGATCGTAGTGGGCAGCCGCAGCCAGCGAGGCACCCGATGCAAGAACAACGAGTTGTTCAGCTTTTTTACGATCTACCGTGAATTGGTCAGCAAGCGACTTGACTAGGAATCGCGCCATCACACTACGCTTCTTCCTTTCATCAACGGCTACTACTTCGTAGATATCGGGTTAGTCTCTTAAAATAGTGATGATGTTATTGTTCGAGAATTGTTCAAAATTTCCTAAAACTATCAAGGTGACCAATTCGTGATAATCCTTCGCGGAAATCACCTGCAACTCCAGTTCGCTATCAAATCTCTTCGACTCTCGGACCAATAGCTCCTGCAGGACCGCCCGCCGTGTATCAAAATATTTGTAGATAAGCGGGTTGCTTACATTTGCCTCGCGGGCTAGCGCCTCCATTGTGAAACTCGAAAGCCCCAGGTCAAGAATTATCGTGCAGGCACAGTCAAGCAACTGCATACGGCAATCGTGTGGAGAAAGACGCGTTCGTTTTGGATTAGTCATCGTCAGACCCTAACGAAATTAACAACGATCCGAAAGGGAAAGAACAGCCCCACAGCATATTGAATATTTTGTGGAAGTGCGTAGCCTGGAAAACGTTATCGTTTATCCATCATTAAATCCTTGGTGTCTTTGGCTTTGAGCTGGATGAAAACCGCGATGAAAACCGCGACACTCATGTTCCATTCAACTCGCACAAATCTTTGGGCTCATATCCTACATTCGTTTCAAAATATCAGCGAAGTCAGTTCAAACCATACCGAGATAGCTATCGTAATATCGCCGCAAAACTGCGCGCGTTCGCCAGCAGAAAAATTCAACGATAAACGTCGGAACCCTGACGCGGACGCTTAGCCACTTTCCTAAACTCGCCATAGCACAAAAGAGCCTTGTTCTTGGTCGCCCTGGGGTTCGTTTCCAAAGGGAGAGTCGGGACAGCGATTAGCCGATCTAACACTCGACTCAGAATTCAAAACCCATCTTGTGTATTCACAACTAAGCGGCTAATTTCGGTTAGACCATCGTTTCCAAAAAAACAATATTTCACTGTCGCAACAACAGCGCTCAGAGATCAACTTTCAGCTCAAGAACTCCCTATTTGCTGGCGTGAATAAAGCTGGATCGAAACTGAATACCCCGGTGATCGTCGACAAGGGTCACAATCCAAAACGTATCGAAACTGTGGTAAACCGATCCGCCTGCGTGGCAGCGATCATTGCGCAGCGCCAGATCCACCTTGTCGTCGCCCGAGTTAATAACGTCCAGACAGGTCACAGTAGTATGATGCCAACCTTCCTGCCGAAGTCTATTCTCGCCTCGGCGTGACCCTGCCATGAACACTTCGGTATTTTCGATGATCGAGATCCCGCCATTGGCAAAACGAACGTGCAGATAGTTCAGTGTTTCGCATGTCGCTCGTGGTCCTGTGCATTAAAAGTTTCGATAAAAGCGTGGACGACTGCAAGACCCAACTTCGCGGTCTCCTGGTTCATTGGCATCTCCCGATGTTGGTGTTGCGGACGGCATGTGATCAGCTCATTTTGCCTTCCAACTTCATGAGCTTGACATGTTGGTTTGAGATTGTTCCGCCTAATGTGAACTCCTAACAAATGCCTGCACCGATACCGACTAGCACTTTTATTATTCGCGGCATCATTTCACAACTCCGTCGACCGCAGACTGCATTTCGCGGTTCAATTCTCCATTCGGATCAACCATGTGACCTGCCGGAAAGCTGACAAGGACCGCCGGGTCGGTAGTCGTACGCCACCGTCCTATGTCACTCGGACCACCTATTGAACGCCTGCTGTGCAAGCTGTGCCCCTGGTATTTATCAGCCATTCACTCTCGGGAACCACCTCCGCCAACACCATCGAGGGCCCGGCGATGAGCGGCGTGACAGCCTGGAAATCCACCGGCTGTAGAGTTGTCAGGTCAATGGTATGTGACAACACAACCAGCATGCCGTCCTACCCAGACGCGCCAAGATAAATAAAATTCACTCCGAATGGCAGCCTGTTGGCCGCTCGCACTAACTGCCAGATGCACCACAGTTAACGCCTTCTCTGGCCCTAACGGCACTTTATTAGCGACACCAACCGATTGACTCTCAGCGTGGCAACTAACAGCACGCAGCGCCTGGTATAGCTTTTATTAGAGCATGCATCACCCTCTGTTCTGTGCTTCCCTGTTTAAGAAATTACCGTTTTTTACGAATTATCATGATGAATTTCAAGACACAAAAACTCTAAAACCCCGGAACCCTCTAACACACTGCCTACCCCGCTCGCGATCTTTGTCACTGCGTGCAGCATAAGCCTCTCGTAACCATTGCAGACATATGGCTTGATAGACGAAGGTCTCTTGAACCCAAGGTTCTCCGTCAAGCTCACATTCCAATATTTTATCGCCTCTTACCGCAGCCTTTGCATTTGCAATGCATGAACCGCACAAATAATAGCTCAACCTCACACAGTAACTCATTGAGCGTTTCCGGTGGCGCATCCAGATCAATCCAAGCAGATTCATCGGCCTCCAAACCAGATTGATCCTCCATAGCCTCTGCCCACGCAAAGGCCACGCAGAGATATAGCGAGATATTGCCTGAGGCTTTGGGTCGGTCAACACCAGCATGGTCATCTCGCCAAAACAACCATAACCTAATGCGCCAGGACGATTGCCTACTAGAAACGGTTGATGTCGGAGGAGACTACCAAACACTTCCAAATAGCGTTCCCAGCTTTCTTCGATAAGGGCACCAGTCGTTTCATTCAATCCAACCACACCAATCCGAGTAATCAGACGTTGCGCAAACTTCTTCGCTAGCGCCTCTCCTTCTAACGTGTAACTTTCATATCCATGCGATATGCCAAATATGAAGACGGCGTCTGTGTGTCCAGAGCTTTTGACCAACGATAATGGTACATGCGTTTGGACAACCACTCATCGCCGAACTCTTCGAACATTGCTTCAATGACAGCAAGCACTGGATCTCTTGGCCGCAATTTGCGCGTCGGAAAGTCTTTCTCTAGTCGAAAAGATAATAGGCGTCGTTTCACATCGCATCGTTAAACTCAATGTTCTAATCTGGAAATATAAGGTAGGGGACCATGAGCAGCGGTGTAGCCGGAAGTTTTTCTGACTCTCGTCCACCTTTGACAACGGATTGAAAAGGGATGCGCCGGTAGCGAAGCAGTGCCCGCATTTTCTATCATGTGACGGCTCACTTTACCGCCGGGTCATGAATCTATGACCTGAAATATAAGGATCACTTAGAGACGCAGCACGCTCAGGGCTTAAATCATGGTCGTTAAACTCGGCCAATAGTTGTTCTGCTTTTTCTAAAGACTACTCTGCATACCGATCCTGGCTCACAAAAGCATGGGTAAAACTGACTCGTTCTTGTCGCGTATAGGTTTCGATTTTCTGCTGATAAAGTTTCTTCAAGTCCTCATCGCTTAAGGATAGGTTTTCACCGGCCGCGCGAAGGTGGTTTTCTATCATCTGCACCAGACGGCGGCGAACCATCAAATCATTGACATGCAGCTCCATGGCATAAGCCTGATCTAACAATTCGACATCAGCCTCGGTGGAATCATCATGCATAAAGCGCATGTCTCTAATCAATCTCTGTTGAACAATTGAATTCTGGTAATGGAAACCCAACCGCAAGGCTCCACTTAGGAGTGATCGACTGGTCAATCTCTTGCTGAATCATTTTCGCCCACAAGTCTTCGAGACGTACTATCACCACTTATTCGCCTTCACGCTTAGGTCGGAACCAGATAGGGGAAGACCAAGCAAGCTCCTGAATGGCGGCATGCAAATCCGACCTTGGCGCGACGCCAGCTCGAACACATCTCAGATAGACCACCGGAAAGTAGGGTTTTCCATCAATCGAGCGTAGTAAAACGCTTGATGTTCCGAATTAAAATTTGGGTCCATCCAGGCAGTTTTTAACTCTGGTGCTCCAAGATCTTCAGAAATAGAGCAGTCACTTACGTTTACCTTTGCGCCATTGTCAAGACAACGATGGCTAGTTGGATCAACTTCCCCGCCATCTGAGCAGGCAACGTCAAAAACCTGTTCATGATCTTCACCGTCGACCACCCAACCTTTTATAATCTGCAGTCTTTGTAGCGGTGCCGAACGAGCATCTTGAGTAGCCCAAACCAAAAAGCTGGGCGCTTCACTTTTTCCTTCAACCTTGGGGAACGCCAGAATGTCCGATCCCATCGCCGTGCCATTGGCATAGGCTTTTTCGATTATATTTTCATCGTTCAACATTTCCTCGTCAAAACCGTAGCCTGCGAACAAGCGGATCTTCATTCTAGGGCCGGATGTGGCAAAAGTCTCTTTCCGCCGAAATGCATCATAGATTGCTTCTCTGGTGTTGGCTTCAGCCCAAACGCCCGCGATCACTGAAGCGCCAAATGTTTCGAGTGCACCGGTTATGTACTCTTTGCCATCAACGTTCTTAATGTTGTTTTGCCCGGGAGTATTGTTTCGCCTAGTAGCGAGCAGTTCTTCAGATGCAGGAACGGAGCCGCGAAGCATCGCATTGGAATCTACCAAACCCACCTTTGAAAAATAGTTAGACTCATCATCACTGGTGGCCGCCACGTGTGTGTCAGATGATCCAATAAATCCAAATTTGTAGGGGTTGGTTTGCTTCTTATCCTAAAAATTTAGACCGTTCAGTAACGCATCTCTGGCGTAAGAGCCTTTCGGCTCACTGTTCAATGATGTGGCCACTCGATAAGGCATGATCTCAAAGTCAGCCTATTCGTCTGACTCGGATAAGGATGGATGAGTTTCAGAGGTGCCCTTAACCTGCGTGATCTCAATCAACGGTTCATTTCTTATTCGCTTGACCGTGTAGTTCTCATCCATGGGGTCACCAGCCCAATCCTCTAGCTTGAACATCTGACCATTAGAACCGTTGGAGTTGTGAGGTATTGCCAAGCTCTCAATACCCTCAGCTCGAAGCTCTTCCATCCAGTTCCAAAGCCCTTCCGGATCTTGGTTGTGAAAGCGTGAAAAAGGCATTGCGGTGAAGATTACCCCGGTCACTGGTAGACGAGGTGTATTTATAAGCGACGAATGTCGTGAATTTTCCGGGTTCATTAAAAACTTCAGCAGCTTCGATGGTGTCTGCCCAGGCATTCACAACAATCTCATTCACCTGCTCTATATCTAACGTGCCATCTACTACCCCAGTCAGTAGACTAGGCAAGAAGCCTTGGAAAGTAGCGAATCGCTCTTGAACAGTATCGGTATTCAGGTTCTCCGGCGCGTTAAAATCATGAAAGTCCTGGACAAAACCATATTTCGAGAACTCGGCGGACGTGTCTGCCGCCGCGTTAAATACACCTAGGAACATTACATGATCAGTCACTGCGTAGAAATCTAAAGGCTCCCTTAACCTTAGATCAAAACCGGCAGGATGCTTAATCGTTTCACCCTTAGTATATCGATACGCATCATAAGGGCTCGCCAGTGTGCCAAACCGCATCGCATCGCACCGAGAGTTTGAGTTGCCTTAGTTTTTGCAGCATCTATCGTATCGGTACAACTCGGGATCGCGAGGAGTCCGCCGAATAGCGCGATGGCTGCTACGACTTTCACGACTCTAATTTTTGTTTTCATGATTCTCAGTTTTCCCCCTGTTAGTTCTTGGCTCGGTGGTTTTGAGAGTTTTGCGGTCGAACTAGTTGTGCGGCCAGTGAGTCCACAATCTCAAGGTGAGATGCAGCGCCATTTGCAAAAGTAAAACATACCCCCCATTGTTGATTAATTCGAACGCTCGATTGCCTTCTCCTATCGCCGGTAAGTTTTTCCAATCGACTTCCTGGAGGAGACTTTAAGAACTCGATAGTTTCAGCAGCATCAATAAGCGTGAGCTTTCTTTCCGCTTGGTAAAGGATTGGTCGATATTTCTGTGGGCACACACCGTCATAGAGTTTTTCAGTATCTTTACATTTAAACGAAGCAATCAATGAAAGATCGTATTACGCGTTACGTCAAACGGAACGCACATTCGTGCGTATCCACAGCTCCTTAAGGTAGGCCAATCAGTTTGAAAATCCCCCTACCGAAGGGCTAGGCACCCCGTTACTCCATCATATCGACGCCCCCGCCTTCCACCAGGTTTGTGGCCTTTGCCCACGGTAACAATACAATTGAGCAAAGTCGCCATTCCATTTACCAAAGTGTGCAAGAACGCCTCAAATAAATCTGCCCCGTTTAATCATCATCTCTAGTCGAATCTCCTAAAGGCTGAAAGTTTAGTATCACGCCTTTAAACCCAGATGATCAAAACGCGATAACCATTCGCCCACGCGTTCCACCCTGCTCAAGTCGTTCGTGAGCAATAGCTGCATCTTCGGGCGCAACTGTGTCAGCGACGCGAAGCGTTAGTACACCCTTTTCAACCTGCTCTCTTAGTAGATCGAGTTTTTCGTACTCGCCATCGTAACGAGTTACCCAAGTTGCTGTAAATCTAATATTCCGTTGCTCTTTGCCCTTGAATCCTCGAATAGCAGTAAAACTACCACCGTCTTTTACTGCCTCAATAGCATGCTCATTGAGTAATGCGCCATCCGCTAGACCATCGACGCCGTCGGGAAAGTGTTTGCGTATTTTGGCAGCAAACCCGTCACCTCTACTGACAATAATATCCGCGCCCAGCGACTGCAGTAATGCTTGATCTGAGTCCGCGCAGTCTGCAATCACGAATAAACCATCAGCCTTGGCAAGTTGAATGACGTAACCACCGTAGGCACCAGGTCCTCCGGTGACTGCAAGGACCTGACCGGACTTAAGCCCTAGCAGATCTAGTGACAGTCGTGCGGTGAGAGCATTCATTGGTAACGTGCAGGCTTCGACGTGAGACGTACCTTCTGGCGCGTGCACAACGGCACGTTGATCCAATACAATCTGCTCTCTATAAGCACCATGCGCCGCGTTAGGCACGACCATCGCCATGACCCGGTCGCCCACTTTGATCCCCGTTGTCACACCCTCACCAATTTGGTCGACGATGCCAGCGGCATCCATTCCTGGCACGTAGGGTGGTGGATCTTTCTTCTGCACTTCTGCGCGCATGCCGTTTCTCGCGACAACGTCGGTGGGGTTTACCGCCGCAGCGTAATTACGTATCCGGATTTGCCCCGGCCCGGCCTCTACAGCAGGCACATCCACCACCTGTAAAACCTCAGGGCCTCCATGTACCATTATTCCAACTGCTCGCATTATGTTCCCCGAATAAAAAATATAAGCATCGATATTGCAGCTTTTACATCAGATAAACAAGCGCCGAAAGACCTGCGAGTGAGAAGTTCAGGACAGCCATTAGCTCGTTATAGCTCTCATAAAATTAGCCTAACGGCTTATAAACCATCCAACTTAGAAAATGAATCTTGTCCTTCCATATTTTGCTTAATCGAATTGCTTCTCGGTGCTTGCAAATATCAAATAGAATGCTCCGCCAAAAAAAGTTACGCCGGCTGTGACGTAAAAAACCATATCCCATGAATTTGTGACATCTAGGATTATGCCTGTCAAAATTCCGCCAACTAAACCAGGAATCGCTGCGAACGTATTGGTAATACCCATTAATCTGCCCGTGTACTTCGGTCCAATATCTGCATGATTGACAATAAATCCGCCAGCACCAAAGCCAGAGAATACATTTCCGAGACACATCACGGTCATTACAGCTGCAGTAGAATTGAACTCCGGAATCAGGCATAGGCATACTGCAAGACCTACAAACCCAATAGTATTACAGAGCTTTCTAACTCTAATTAGCGTAACGCCTCGTTTGATAAGACTATCTGCGAAATATCCGCCCACGTTGACAAAAATGAAAGATGTTATGTGCGGCAGCATGGCGATAAAACCCAACGCCGCAAGTTCAACGCCAAGCTCCTCATTGATAAATGTTGGTAACCACGAAAGAAATACAAACAAGGTGTAATTGTTACAAAAATGCGCGACTGCGATAGCCCACAAAGGTCTGTTAAATAGCCATTTTTTCCAATGAAGCTCCTTACCTGGATCAGCTGCAGGAGCATTTGCTTCAATATATTGAAGCTCTTCTGCAGTGATACTTACGGAATCTTTCGGTAAAGAATTTGCATACTTGTTCCAAAAATAATACCAAACGAAACCAATGCCACCGTATAAATAGAAAGCCCATTGCCAACCTAGATTGATGATGATGACCGGAGTCACAAGCAAACCAAAAACCGTCCCTATCGGGATAGCGCTATTCGTGGCGGCAACAGATCTAGAACGCTCGCCGATCGGAACCCATCTGGCGTAAAGACTGTGCCAAGCAGGAAAGGTAATACCTTCTCCTAAGCCCATACCTAGCCTCGCTAGAATCAATACTGCAAATCCTGCAGCAGCAGCAATCGGCGTGATAATTGTAAATACAGACCAAACAACTAAGCCAACGCCAAGGACAACTTTCCCGCCTATTTTGTCTGATAAAACCCCTCCGTAAATTTGCGTCGTCATATAGGCAAGATAAAACGAGCCTAAAACAATACCTTTCTCTGTGTTGCTCCACCCAAGCTCGGCGCCCATAGGAATGATAGTCAACGAGATGACTACTCGGTCTATATAGCATATAAATACAGCAGCGATTGTTAGTCCTATAATTTTAAATCTTTCAGGCATGCAAAATTGTCCTTTTCCTTTGCTATCAGAGTAATAAGGTAACTTAGCGATTGCGAATAAACACTATAAATCGACAAAACGGGACAGATCTATTTTGCTGTGATCGACAAAACGGGACAGATCTATTTTGGTGTGATCGAAGAAGCTCAGGACACCCTCTAACTCGCATTGCTCATATAAAATTAGTCTAACGACTTACAAAACCATCCAACTTAGAAAATGAACTGACAAAACTCTGCGTCTCAGAAGCGTGAGTCGATAAAGATTAGAAACCTAACTGATAAAAAAATAGTGAATGCCCTGAATTTCAGCTTCCCAACACTTTTACTCCGACCCCAAAACTTGACCCCAAAACTTTCGGACACACAGACTCAAATAAATTAGAATTATTCCAAAGAGGATCGTGCCGAATAAAATCACGAAGTAGAACGTTTATGCCCTGTCACGTTTATGTCAGGTCGATAATGCAATTTGTTGGCGATTGCGTCATTGTTAGCAATATTTCACAAACGGAGCAGCTATGAGTTTTAACAGATTAACCTGGGGCGTGAAGGCCAGTTTTAGAAGTTACGTCGAGGCAGCAGGAGGGTCAATCACCTTGGGTGACGGGGCGACTCGCGCTGAGGATGGATCTTTCGTATTCAAGGCAGTGCCTGGCGGCGACCTGTCCATCGCGCCGGACGGCAGCGCAACGGGAGCGGTACGGTTCCAAGGCGCCGTCACGTTCGATGCCCACGGTGGGATGCTCAAGGCGACACTCGCCGAGTTAGGCATAGAAGCTGGGACCGACGGGCTCGTCCTGACCGCACTGGAAGCGCCGATGAACCAAGGTCGCTGCGCAATTGCCCAGCTAAGCCCGGTTGAGGTCGGCGCGGGCGATGCGATGACTATAGTCGCCGAGATCACATTCGATGGCATGTACCAAATTGCCGACAACTATCCGCCAGGTACAGAGCTGGACCCGTTGCAACTAGACTAAGCTAAAACCCTATTCGATGGAGGAACACCGTTCGATTGCCATGAGACAATGGAGCTAAAGATACAAAGGGGCGCGGGCACGGTATTGATTTAGTCAATGTGGACCTCAGACTTTCGTTTTGAAAATCCCCCTGCCCATGTTTCGATTCCAGATCCGGATCCCAAGTCCGGATTCAATGGTAGCCGTTAGTCATCAAAGCCTAAAAAGCGCGCAGCTTCTGCAACGCTCTTACGTTCTGAGATTACCGCGTTGGCTGGAAAACTTTAATCCGGCCAGCTCAGGGCAACAGCCTTCATAATTAGCTGGTCCTCAGCAATATTTGGGTACCCCAGACTTACCGATTAAGATTTCTTTGTTAGGGTACTTTCGAGATTTCAGGGATATCCGATTTAAACTACCTGTTCTCAGGCCGTGAGTGATGGAGCGTGAATACCTTGTTTATTTACTATCTTCTCACTGGGTGTCTATTCTTTTTGTAGACCGATCATTGTATGGTTTGTCTATACTGACTTGCTAGGAAACAACGACCCAATGTTTGACGATCTTGCTGCGGCTAATGTCACACAATACCACGCTCTATTCGCAACCCCTTTTCTTACTGCAGACGTTCCTGATGTTGCTGAACTAACCGGCGAATTACGCACCATAATTAACAATAGAAGGGCGTCACACGCTAGCGAGGAGCGATCCAACAAGGGCGGCTGGCAATCTGACACGGGCATGCTGCAGTGGGGGGGTGAACCAGCCCAAAAGATTGGCGCCTTAATGATCCAGATGTGCGGACAGTTCACCACAGACATTGGCCAATCTGATCCAAACCAACCAAGGTTCGAATGGTCTGCAGAAATGTGGGCCAATATCAGCCCGAACGGCATCGGTCACGAATCTCATACTCACCCTGGCGCTCTATGGTCGCTTGTGTTTTATGTCGATGATGGGCTTGCTGAAGCAGACGATCCTACTTTGACAGGAGAACTCGTGCTTCAGGATCCTCGTAATCCAACACCCGTCATGTACAAACCAGATCTACGATATTTGTACGAAGATAAGACTACGTACAGGTCAGATCATAGATTCACACCAAAGAACGGACAGATCGTTGCCTTCCCAAGTTGGGTATCTCATTGGGTAAACCCACACAGAGGATCGAGAGAAAGAATTTCAATAGCGATGAATACTCTGGCATTGCCCGCAAGAAAGTAGCTTCTGCACCTGGTGCATAACCTTCAAGCTAACCAGCAACTAAGATTAGTCTGATGGATAACAAACCCTCGAACTTATAGTGAACTGGCGAATCTCGCCTAAATGGATAACCATTGAGCAACTGGACCAACTCGATTAGAGTGCCCAGCCAGAACAAGAATGAGACCAGAAATGAACAAACCCGAGTGGTACGACCGCGCCATTGCTGCCGAGAGAACCGATGCAGAAGTCGAAGTCGAGGGATGCAAAATCCATTATGCAACGTGGGGAGACATTGGCAAACCCGGTATCGTGCTAATTCATGGCAGTAACGCACATCTAGAGTGGTGGCGCTTCGTCGCACCCTATCTGGCGGACCAGTTTCGGGTTGCCGCGATTGACCTCTCAGGTAATGGAGACAGTGGATGGCGTGAGCGCTATAGCGGGGAAATGTTCGCAAAAGAAGTCATGGCGGTTGTCCGTCACGCGAATCTTGGCCTGAAACCTTTGATCGTCGGACATAGTTTCGGCGGCTATGTCGCACTTGAAACAGGTCACTACTTTGGCGACGAACTGGGCGGCATCATTTTTGGCGATTACGTTGTGTCGTCAGACGAACTCTTTGAAGAATGGGGTCTCAGGGCAAAGGAAAATGGACCTACCCGTTCAACCCGGGTATATGAAGACTTGGATACAGCGCTCGGCCGATTTCGACTGATGCCGGAGCAACCCTGCCAGCACCCCTACGTGATTGACTACATTGGCAGACAATCACTTCGACAGGTTGAGGGCGGCTGGACGTGGAAATTTGATCCAGCATTGTTCGATTACCTAGAGATTGGCAATGGCCAGTCAGACAAACTATTGGGGATAAGCTGCAAATCGGCATTTTTACTCGGCGAACACAGTGAAGACTATGACCAGCGGAGTATCGCCCACACCAAGGAAATCACCAAAGGTCAGTCACCCGTCTACGACATACCGAGCACCTATCACCATTACATGTTTGATGAACCCATGGCGGTTGTCAGTGCACTCAAGGGTGTTCTTTTAAGCTGGGTATCTCAGGCGTAGGCATTGTTGAGTCGTGCTGGCTCACATGAAACAAGTCTAGCGTAAGGTTAAATATTCGGTCTAATGTAAGGTTTAATATTCGCCAGACTAATTTTACCCCGTACAGCCCATTAATCCCGTACACTGTGCCTAAAATCATATAGCGAGATTTAGTATGCAGTTTGATGATGTCCTCCTCGGTCGCCGCAGCGCTCGCGGCTACAAATCCGATCCAGTACCAAAAGCACTCATTGAAGAAATTTTAACATTGGCAATGCGTTCACCGTCTTCGATGAACACGCAGCCTTGGAATTTTACCGTTGTCTCCGGCGAACCATTGAACCGTATTCGCGCCGGCAACACAGAACGTAATCTTGCTGGTGTGCCGCATTCCCGTGAATTTCGCACTGGACAAGCCTTTGCCGGGGAGCATCGTGATCGCCAGGTTGGTGTTGCTAAACAATTGTTCGGTGCCATGGGTATCGAGCGGGAAGACAAAGAAGGACGTCTTGATTGGGTGCTACGTGGCTTCCGCCAGTTTGATGCGCCGGTTTGTGTGATTATTACTTATGACCGCGTACTGGCAGACAGTGACGACACCGCTTTTGACTGTGGTGCCGTAACAACAGCACTGGTAAATGCAGCTTGGTCCCGTGGCTTAGGTGCAGTAATTAACAGCCAAGGCATTATGCAGTCACCCGTGGTGCGTGAGCATGCGGATATTGCTGAAGATCAGGTGATTATGAAGGCTGTTGCATTGGGCTGGCCAGATGAAAACTTTCCAGCCAACGCGGTAGTCTCTGAGCGTAAGAGCGTTGCAGAAGCAGCGCGCTTTTTAGGCTTTGATGACTGACCCATAAACACAGGTTAGTCTCACTGCTCCTGAACGCTGACTTAATTTGGCCAGGGAGAAATCCAAAGGCCAACTACTTAAAGAGGCGCAAGTAACCATGAGTGAATCTAACAAAGGGCAACTTGCTCATACCGTTAGCGGCGTCATATTCATTGCCATCGGTTTAGCCGTGTTTGCCATTCGGCTCGGTCATTCTGGGGCTTATGCTGTGCCGGGTGGTGCAGCATTGATTGGTTCAATTGCCTGTATTGTGCTGGGAACTTGCCTACTCTGGCCAGGCAAACCTAAATTCACGGGTCTCGTTGCCATTGTGATTGCGACTTTTGCATCCTTCCCTGCGATCTATTCAATCGTTGGGGAATCTGAGGAGGTGATTTCACTCTATGCATTTGATTCTGACAATAACCTCGTGGATTTAAGATTGTGGATTGTGGATCGAAACGATGGCGCATGGGTTGGCATGGGGCGCAGCAAAGCCACCACCTATGGCCTGGATGGCGCGCGATTAGAGATGCTTCGAGGCGGAGAAATCATTTGTGTTATTCCCGCTCTAACGAAAGATCACGCAACAGTAGAAGAAGTTCATCGAATGAAAGTTGATAAATACAAGGCTGCTCAGATTTCTGCTTCCATCGGCATGTATCCCAAGGAGGCATCTGAGAATACCGCTGCGCTGCGGCTGGATCTTTGCTCTGACTGACCTCTGCGTAATCTATCGACGTTTCAGCTATCTCTTCCTAATTGGTGTCACGCCCTCGCCTTTCAGAAGCCTGTTAGTAAGCTTATAGGACATTCTCAATACGATATGCCCGTGCTGCCGCGCCAGAAAACAAATCACGCTTGTCAGCCGCTGATGCTCCCGCCGAGATACGCTTGAATGCGTTCCAACAGACCTGATAACTGCACCAACGTTTTTGCACTGGGAAGTTTGATTCATACATGGATCGCGCAGGGCCAAAGGCATCAATGCAAGTCTCCATCCACGGGCGCCAAGCGGCAGCGACCTCCTCCGAACCTGGCGGCAGACTACGATCGCCGTCGTAGCTCGGCATGCGGATCGGCAGTGCTCCAAGTTTTACAAACACGTTGTGACGCTTGCCAAGATGAACAATCGCAGCCTTCCACTCTTTAAAGACCTCATCAGTTTTACCCCGGTAGGGACCGCCTAGAATCGGGCTTCCGACATGATTGAGAATGATCGTCAACTCGGGGTGAGCATCTGCCAGCTGAGCGACTTCGTCTAGTTGAGTATGATAAAGCCAACAATCCAGTGACAATCCTAAGCGGCTAACGACAGCGACCGCTTCGTTGACACGCGGATCTATCAATAAGTGAGGATGCGCGGCAACGTTGCCAATTTTGTCGTCTGCGTGCCAGCCGGTTGAAAGTCTGACCCCACGGAAGCGGCCACCGGATGCCTCAATGTGTTGCTCGAGTATAGGCTCAACAGCACAGCCTAAAGTGAGATCAACGTTGCCGAACATCACATCACAAGCTCGAGCGGAACCAAATGCGCCACTGGCACTCATCGCCGCCTGTCCTCGAACAAACTCAGTTTCGCCTAACGAGCGTTGTGCTTCGGCACCATCCATACGGTACATCGAATGACACTCAGCAAAAACAGTGGCCACGATGTTGTGTCCACTGGCCATGTCTGCAGCGAGCTCTGGCATTAAGTAGGTATATCCACTGCGCAACCATAAGTGGTGATGCGGATCGATAATCGGCTGCTCAGGCTCGAGCACTTCTTCTTCCAACATCGCGAGCCAGCGATCGTCGGGCGATGACTGACCTGTATTGGCGGCCATATAATTCTCCTTTTAAAGTCTACTGGGCAGTCCATCCACCATCAATTGGCATTGCGACACCTGTCACGTAACTCGACTGGGCCGACAACAACCAAGCGACCACATCCGCGACTTCGCCTGCTTCGGCAATGCGGCGTATCGGTAATGAACGTATGATTCCGTCGAGCACCTCTTCACTTGATCCCGCGCCTTGCGCGAGCATTGGCGTATCGATAAACCCTGGGCAGACTGCGTTGACACGAATATTCTTGGGTCCATACTCGACTGCAGCTGATTTCGTCAATCCTATAACACCATGCTTGGCTGAGTTATAAGCGGCCGCGTGAGGGAGGGCAACCAAACCGCAGATTGAAGCGGTATTGACGATGCTGCCGCCAGATTCCTGGTTCACCATCTGCGCAATCTCAGCTTGCACACAACTAAATACACCCGTTAGGTTGACAGCAAGTACACGGGCCCATTCCATCGGATCAATGTCCAGCAGCTTGACCGTTGGCCCTGTGATTCCTGCATTGTTGAAGGCACAATCCAAGCGCCCGTGTGCGGATACGATTGACTTAATAGCAGCTGCCGCAGCACCTTCTTCCGCAACATCAAGTTCACATACTTCGGCACTTCCGCCGGCTTTTTTTACTTCAGTAACAGCCTCGACAGCAAGTTCGACTTGCATGTCCGCCACGACCACATGCGCTCCTTCGAGCGCTAGGCGGGTGACGGTTGCGCGGCCAATTCCGCTCGCACCTCCAGTCACCAATACTACTTTGTTGTCCAAACTCATCTTTGTCTCCTCACTATGCAAATTGCACTTCTTATTCCACTAGTTAAACAGCTGTTGCCAATTCGATACGGCTAAACCAAATGATTGTTCCAGCCTCGTGGAACTTCGGGTTAGCGCGTGTAGCGGGACAGAACTTACTGGAAATGAATACCCTCGTAGTCGTTGTCCACCACCTCGCTTAGCTTCTTGGCATATCTCGGCCCACCGCCGTTGTAGATGTTGTATCGCATCTTGCCGTGCTCATGACCCTCGATATTCGAGTTGTATCCGGTGAACCAGCTCTTGGCATTGCGAAGTAACACGCCTTTATACAGATTCTTGACTTGCTCGACCCACTGCGTCTCAGCCGCCTCGTCTGCATCAAACCGATGGTGGCCGTGTGCCCACATGTGCTCAAGAAAAGGCGTCACCCAGTCGACACTCAATTCTGCGCTGCGGGGAAAGTTCGCCGCCGCGGTCTGCGGCCCCATAAGCATCAGAAAATTGGGGAACCCGCTGATCATTGCGCCGAGGTAGGTCACGGGCCCCGTCGCCCACTTATCGCGTAGTCGTCCACCACGTGCTCCCTGAATATCGATCTGGTCGAAGGCTCCGGTGAACGCATCGAAACCCGTGGCGTAAACAATGACGTCAAATTCGAACGAGCCATCACTGGTTTCAATTCCTTTAGGCGTGATCCGAACAATTGGCGTCTCGGTTGAATCCACGAGCTCGACATTGGCGCGGTTATAGGTTTCGAAATAGCCAGTCTCAAGGGGTACTCGCTGGATACCGAAGCCGTGGTCTTTAGGGATCAGACGCTCGGCTACCCCAGGATCGGTCACGCGTTGACGAATGCGGTCGGCGATGTAATCGGATAACTCGGCGTTAGCTTTTTCGTCGACGAATATCTCGGAGAAATTCTGAAGCCAGATGCCGAAGCCCGGCTCGTCGTAAAGTCGGGCCCACAATTCACGCCGCTGCTCTGGACTCACGTCATAAAAGCTACGGCTATCTGGCTCGTGCTCAAATCCGCCAGGCGAGCGCGCGCACGTGGCGAAGATCTCGTCATAGCGCTCACGTATCGTTGCCATCTCAGCATCGGAGATTGGCGTGTTGTTCAACGGCGCTGCCCAATTTGGACGGCGTTGGAAGACTGTCAGTCGTTCTGCGACCTTTGCGACCTCTGGAATCAGTTGAATTGCCGTTGCCCCGGCACCGATGACAGCGACGCGTTTACCTGTTAAGTCGATGGGCTCGTGGGGCCAGTGAGACGCATGAAAAGATGCCCCCTCGAAACTGGCCATCCCCTCGAGCTTCGGTAACGTTGGCGTCGACAAAGTTCCGACCGCAGTGATGACGAAACGGGTCGTCATTTCGCGCCCGTTGCCAAGACGGATCGTCCACTTATCAGCGTCCTCATCGAACACCATCGAATCTACCCGACAGCCAAACTGCATGTATTGACGCAGTTTAAATTTGTCAGTCACGAAATTCAGATAGGACAGCGTCTCGGGCTGTGGCGAAAACTGCTCGGTCCAGTGCCATTCGTCGAGCACCTCTTGGGAAAACGAGTAGCCATATGTATAACTTTCCGAATCAAACCGCGCACCCGGATATCGATTGTTAAACCAAGTGCCGCCAAGATCGGCGTTGGCGTCAAGCACTGTCGCGCGAACGCCGAGATCGGCCAAGCGCTTAATCTGGTAGATACCCGATAGACCCGCGCCTATGACCACCACCTGATAATCGAGGTGTGCGTCGATGTTCGCATTATTTTTTGTCTCAGTCTTCTGTTCTGACATGTGTTCTGCCTACTATTGTGGTCTCAAGTTAGTCTAAAATTTCAAAAAAGGTGTGGCCTGGCGTACTAATCCGGTAAACCCAGAACACGCTTCGCGATAATGTTGAGCTGAATCTCGGCAGTACCACCGGCGATCGTTAACGATTTTTGTTGAAGCCAGGTCCGAGTGTGTTTGAGTGCTTCCTTAGGGATCTCATCGCTCTCCCAACCGAGGCCGTTAAAGCCCAGCGCGGCCAAATGCAATTCGTCGCGCTCCTGCTTCAGCCGCGTCCCGATCAGCTTTAAAACTGACGATGTAAAACCTGGCCGTGGGCTTGTTGCTTCTTCGATCGCGCGCCGCTGGGTCATTTCAAAGGTTCGCTGCCGCATCTGCCAATTAAGAAGCGCCGCGCGATGGTTGGTGTCCAAGATACGACCCGAGGCATCGTCCGTGGGTAGCAAATCGCTGAAGATCTCCGGCAACGGAGTGTCGGCTACTCGCCCCTGGGTGCCCGAGATGTTGATACCAGCATGAGTGGAGCGTTCGTACTGCAAGAGTCGCTTGCCCACAGTCCACCCTCCATTGACCGGACCGATAATGTCGTTAGCGCTAGCGGTCGCATTTTCAAATAGCGTTTCGCTGAACGGGCTGTTACCGCTGATCAGTCGAATCGACCGCACCTGCACGCCGGGCTGTTCCATATCGATAAGGATGAGACTAATGCCATCATGTTTTGCGACTGTGTTCTCTGTCCGCACCAGAGCGAAGATGTAGTCACCCAGCAGGGCGTCAGATGTCCAGATCTTGCGGCCGTTGATGATGTACTCATCACCTTCACGCTCGGCTTTCGTACTTAGGCTGGCTAAGTCAGAACCGGCACCTGGCTCAGAGTAGCCCATGCACCAGCCGCCGTCGCCTCGAGCCATACCGGGCAACCATCGTGCTTTCTGCTCATCTGTGCCGAATTCCAGGATGGTGGGACCAATATAGTTGACGCCTCGGCCGATCAAAGGCGAGCGCGCATTAATACGCCGCAGTTCTTCCAGAAGGATCAGGTACTGCGCTGAATTGAGCGCGGCGCCACCGTAAGCCGTAGGCCAGGTGGGCACTGTCCACCCTTTCGAGGCCATGTTTTCTAGCCAAATACGACAGTCCGTGGGGAGCTCAACCTTGCGGCTACCCCAGGGTATGACGCCCGCGCCACGGGCACCAGGAGGACAGTTTATCTGTAGCCAGGCGCGAGTATCGACCCGAAATTTTGCTGTTTCCGACATCTTCTTCCTTCAATTTGAACGAGCTGGCAACAACGCGATCATGACTTAACTTCGGAAGAATTGTATTGCAATCGAATCATGACGATAATACGTGAAATTTAACAATCACCTTTACAATATTCGGAACAATGATGGACCACGTCAAGACAATGCGGCTCTTTCTGACCGTCGTGCAGATCGGTAGCCTGTCAGGTGCCGGTCGCCAATCTGGCCTCTCTCCCGCCAGCGTTTCCAGGCAAATCACCGCATTGGAAGACGATCTCGGGGTCCGGCTCTTAAATCGGACCACCCGGAGGCTCTCTCTCACCGAAGCTGGCGGGGCATATCTGGAACGCGCGGAACGCCTGCTCCAGGATATCGACGAGATGCGCGATGCCGTCAGTCAAATGGCAGTACGGCCCCGCGGGACCCTCCGCATCCTATCGCGCATATCGCTCGGCACGCAGCACTTGGCGCCGCTCATTCCGACATTCCTAGCACAATACCCCGACCTCAATATCGATCTGTGGCTAACCGACACCGATCTCGACTTGTCGGAACACGGTATCGATCTCGCGATTAGGACAGGGAATCTCGCGGATTCGACACTCATCGGCAGACGTCTCGCGACCAGTCCGCGGGTGGTCTGCGCCAGCCCCCAATATTGGTCGCAGCATGGCAGACCGACAACACCGGAGGCGCTCATGGATCATAATTGCCTAACCTATCGCTTTGAGTTCGGAACCGCAGCGGCTTTATGGCAATTTCGCAACAATAAAGGCCGATCCAGTAACCTTCAGGTCGCCGGTAACTTTCAGACGAACAACGGGCAAGCCTTGCGTTTGGCGACCTTGTCTGGACTCGGCGTTGCACTATTACCGGCCTGGTCCGTGAAAGAACATCTGTTGGCCGGAACCTTGGAGCGTGTCTTGTCGGATTACGAAACGACGGTCTCCGATCTAGATTTCGGCATCTACGCTGTTTATCTCAGCAGGCGCAACCTGTCGATAAAAATCCGACTCTTCATCGATCACTTGAGCACCGAATTCAGTAAGTTAGACTGGACCTAGCTTGATGACGGCGTTGACCGTTAACCCGCCAGAAGAAAGAATTTCAGTTCACCAACACTTTTACTCCGACACTTTGCGCTAGAGCAACACCAGGCGTCGATTGCAAAGGGAGACTGGGACCGGAGTTAGCGCATCTAATCCTCGTCCGAGAATTCAAAACCCAGTTTGTGCAATCACAACTAAAGGGCTATTTACTGGCGTGAAGGAAGCTAGATCGAAACTGAATACCCCAGTGATCATCGACAAGGGTGGCAATCCAAAACGTATCGAAACTATGGTAAACAAATCCGTCCTCGTAGCAGCGATCATTACGCAGCGCTAGATGCACCTTGTCGTCACCAGACTGTATAACGTCCAGATTGGCCACCGTCGTATGATGCCAACCTTCCTGTTTCAATCTACTCTCGCCTCGCCGTGATCCGGCAACGAACGCTTCTGCATTTTCGATGGTTGAGAACCTGCCATTGGCTAAACGAACGTGCGGATAGTTCAGTGTTTTAGCATGTCGCTCGTGGTCCTGCGCATTAAACGTTTCGATAAAAGCGTGGACTACTGCGATACCGGTCTTCGCGGTCTCCTCGTTCATTGGGATCTCCCTATATTGATGTTGTGGACTGCATTATCATCGGTTCCTTCTACCATTCGGTTCAACTCGTTTTTGGCAATAGTTTTCCGTTGTTCCCTCATTTTCTTGGATTAAGCTTAAACAGATCAGTGCCGTTTAATAATTGAACACGTAAAAGACATTAAATCGCGGGAGGCAAATACTTAATCATAGGTACAAGCATCACGATGCCTGACACGGATGAAAAAGCCTCACTCAGAAAGCTTAGTGGCTTGTTTGAGCCAGGCGATATTTTGATGGAACAATTTGGTTCACGGCAAAGAAAAGCAGACTTTAGAAAAGGCATCAAGCTAGGAGGCAGGATCATATCATTACGGTATCTAAGCCTTGTCACAAACCTGAGTGGATGGAGCAAACCAAGTTCGATTTATTACCTGATACAATTTCAGTTCCTGAGTTTAGCGCCAAAGGAAAAATATATATAATGACGCTTGAGGAAGTGAATCTTAATTCCAAGCGATGATTGAAAAAGAGCTCTGGGTTCACATCTTGGCGTACAGCCCAATTCGGCTACTCATGACTCAACCGGCAATGATGGCTTGCAGAAAGCCCACAGACCTAAGTTTCAAACATTGTCTTCAGCTATGGTTAAATTAGCTGCATGTAACACCCACAACACGACCAGAATCGCTTGTTAGTTTATGCGATCTGACGGGCCAACTGAGGGTGCGTAACCGGCCGGGGCGAATTGAGCCGAGAGCATTAAAACGGCGGCCTAAAGCTTATCCACTATTGATGAAGCCAAGGGCAGAAGCGAGAGCAATTGTGAAAAAATTTGGTCACATAAAGAGGCTTAAGTAAGTGCCATTCTACTCCGACCCCATTTATTTCCATTTATTTAAGTTTACTCAATCACGATCAAGCCCTTGCATGTTGCCTTCATCTCGCCATGCTTCGGTTATGCGAAAATAAGGCCGGGAGCCTTTGCCGTAAGGGCCATTTTGCATACTCTTTGGGTTCGGTTGGCCCTCATTGTTGTAATAGCCTGGTGTGCACGAAGCCTGGAATTCTTCATTGAAGCGCGCAACCGTAAGGATTTCTTCTACCCACTTATCTTCAGCCTCCCGACTTGCCTCTACGGTTGTAATACCTTCGGCAAAACAGCGATCCAGAATGTACCCAATGTGCCGCGCAGTTTCATCCATGGAGTGGGGAAAGTTGGTGGTAAATCCCGATTGTGAATTACTGATAATGAACATATTTGGGAACCCATGTGTGTGCACCCCGTGCAGCGTACGCATCCCATCCGCCCACTTTTCACTGAGTTTCACGCCCCCCTTTCCAACAACGTCGTAACCAGCACGGCGGGTATATTCTGTACCAACTTCAAAACCCGTAGCGAAAATAATGCAATCAACCGGATACGTCTTACCGTTAGCAACCACGCCCTCTGCTGTAATCGCTTCAACTCCCTTTCCTGCGGTATCCACTAGGCTCACGTTTTCCCTATTAAATGTTTGTAGATAAGCATCGTGAAAGCAGGGTCGCTTACAGAACTGGCGATAATAAGGCTTGAGAGCTTCGGCAGTTTCGGGATCTTCAACAATTTCTTCAGCCCGG
Source organism: Candidatus Azotimanducaceae bacterium (assembly GCA_047629195.1). Lineage (GTDB taxonomy): Bacteria > Pseudomonadota > Gammaproteobacteria > Pseudomonadales > Azotimanducaceae > UBA4582. The sequence goes on along the minus strand of JBLHWY010000055.1, from coordinate 12,467 downwards.
GCACGAATCTGCTCCATTTTCTTGAAGTCAGCCAGTTCCATGAGTTTGGGCACCTCAGCCCAATCAGTATTATCACCACGATAATTTGCCATTGAAACTAGGTTGCGGATGATCTCGGTCCAGCCGTCTTTAACCAGATCTTCTTCGACGATGCCGCCGGAACACAGGATATTAAAGTTCTCCATCCGCGCTCGCTGCCACCCTGGTTTCAGGCTTGCTGCCCATTGCGGATCGGTCGGCCGATTGGCACGAACATCGACAGATGAAGGCGTGCGCTGAAACACAAAAAGTTCTTTAGCTGACTCGCCTACGTGAGGTACACACTGAATTGCTGTCGCCCCAGTGCCGATGACAGCGACCCGCTTATCTTTCAAATTGGCGAGGTTGCCATCAGAATCGCCGCCGGTGTAGTTATAATCCCAGCGACTGGTGTGAAATGTGTGCCCCGTGTAGTCAGCGATTCCTTTGATCCCAGGGAGCTTTGGTCGGTTCATCGGACCATTTGACATGACGACAAAACGGGCTCGCATGGCATCACCCTGATTGGTTTCAACGACCCAGCGCTTGCTGGTTTCATCAAACGTGAGCAATGTCACTTCAGTTTGCAGGCAAGAGCGACGGTACAAATCGTAGTGGTTCGCAATGTTGCGACAGTGCTGCAGAATTTCTGGGGCGTGTGTGTATTTTTCCTTAGGAACAAAGTTGAGCTCTTCCAGCAAAGGCAGATAGATGTACGATTCTGTATCGCAGGCTGCACCTGGATAGCGGTTCCAATACCAAGTACCACCAAAATCACTACCTTTCTCTATCACCCGGATATTGTTAATCCCAAGCTCCGTGAATCGCGCTGCTGTGATCAACCCGCCAAAACCACCGCCAATAATAACCACATCAACCTCGTCGGTCAGGGGCGCGCGATCAGCTATCTCATCAATGTGTGGGTCATCAACATAGTGGCTGAAGTCGCCATCGACCTCCTGGTATTGTTGACTACCTTCAAGGTGCATTCGCTTGTCACGCTCGGCCTGATATTTTTGCCGCAGTTGGTCAGGGTCAAAATTGAGATTTTCACTTTGAACAATTGAGTCGGTCATGTCGTACCTGATTTGGCTTATTAGTAACGGTGCAATTACCTTATTACAGGAAGTAACCCTGTGGAAAGCCCCTAATTGCAATGCACTGATCTTTTAGTCTCAGCCGAGGAAGAAGAGTGCATAGGAAGCATTAACGTCTTTTTCAGAGAAATCAGCGAAGCGCGGGCATGACATCTTCGATATAGGTATCCAGTGCGACCTCATTCCAAGGCGCTCGTAATGCAACGTTAACCATATCTGCACCAGCTTCTTCGTAAGCTTTGATCCTGTCAATCGCCTCTGTCGGCGTGCACAATAACGCCCCTCCTTCAATTCTTGCTGCAGCTGGCCCCCAGGCTTCCCGCAGTTTTTCTCGTTCTAATTTAACGTCGGCTTCCGTAGCGCCCAAATTGAAGGTCAGATTGATGGATTTCTTCATTGTCTGTGGATCACGATTCTGCTTTTCACACCACTGATCCAGAACTTTGCCAAGGTGAGTAAAGTGTTCAACTGATGTGTAAGCAGCATTCCATCCGTCTGCATGTTTGGCAACCAGTCTCAGAGTTTTCTTCTCGCCAAGCCCACCAATCCAGATCGGCAAACGTTTTTGTACTGGTGCGGGAAGGTTTGAGGCGTTTTTGCATCTAAAGTGTTTCCCTTCGAAGGTTGTCCTCTCTTGTGTCAGCAGGCCTCTAATAATAGTTGTTGCTTCATCGAGCATATCAAGGCGAGTTCCTACTGAAGGGAAATCATAACCGTATGCTGTTGCTTCCTGCTCATGCCACCCTGCGCCCAATCCCAATTCAAACCTGCCGCCTGAAATGTGATCCAGAGTGGCTGCAGCTTTAGCAATGCTCGCCGGATTACGATAGCCAACATAAAAGACGAGACAACCGAGGCGAGCGTGAGATGTTTCCGCCGCGAGAGCGCCGAGAGTTGCCATGGCTTCGAAATGGTCAATTGTTCCGCCAGCGGGTGGTGCTTCGTAAAAATGGTCCCACGCAGATATCCAGTCTACTTTTGCGGCGTCTAGTTTCCGCCATAACTGGCGCATTTCATCCATAGACATATTTTGTTGCCCAACATGTACACCCAAGGCCAATGTCATCGCTCATTCTCCGGTTATTGTCTGTTCGTGGAATGATAACACTATTGAAAATTCTGGAAATCGAGCTAGCAAACTAACGCTAGTAGCCGAATTCCGGAGATATATTTGCCGAATCGACAGCACGACGAGAAATTGAAAAACCTTAATGAATCTCTGTCTATCTTATTCTTTTATCGCCCCGAAAATGTAGGACATTGACTAGAGGATACGTGCGAAAAGGATGGATCATGGCTGTCGCGTATTTTCGACCTAACCCTTCTGCGACCGTGTTCACGATAACGACTGTCGCGGTGGACTCCAACTAAAGTCCAAATCCAGTGGATAAGATGGTCTGGGTATCCGGGTCCATTCATGACGCGTTAGCACCGGCGACGTTCTGCCCGGCGTATCAACTTCGATCATCCTTGTGGTGTCGAAATACGCATTAAACACTGCGCGGTAATTGGAGCGGCACTTCAATACTAGCGTTCGAATCGATGCGATTTCAACGCCCATCGCTTCGATCAACGACGGGTCTGGCCAGACGATGGGTCGACGACTGGTGACCAACACCAAGACTTCTCCAATTTCGAGTAAGCACGTGGGACCCGCGTTAACGAGCATGCCATCTAACGGACCCGACGTGATGTGAAATTTTCCCGGATGCAGATAGCGTACCACTGCCCCCTCTACAACAAATTCAGTATTCCCACCCTCCCAAGGATCGCCGCTGAAAACTGCTTGAAAGGTCGCGCCACTGCCAAGCTCAGTTGCAGTTTCCACCAACTTTGGATCGAAAAAACTACCGATAAAAACGCCCTTAGCACCCACTTGGTATAGAGACTCTATCATCCAGAGTGTGTTTCCCGGCCCACCCGCACCGATGTTGTCGCCAAGATCCGCCAGTAATATTGGCGGGGTAGATGGATCGACCCCAGTCGACACGGCCCTGGCTACAGCCTCATCGATTGGCACTAAATCCCATAGGAATCGTTCTCTCATTGCCCATGCCATTTCTGCAAGTTCAACGCAAAGCGCCTGCGCCTCGGCAATATTTGCGCGAGCAGTCACAATGATATGTAATCCATTGTCGGAGGTATCACCGTATGCGAAGCCAGCTACAACCGAGACATTCAAAATTCCCGGTTCAATCTTGCTTTGTCCGTAGTCAATCAGATCGCCGTAAGGTCCATTGTTGGTTAACAGGCTCACATTAGGCGGGACAATCGGTACACGAATATTGCAAACAACGGGGCTTAGTCCGCCAAGCATCTCTAACAGTACGTCTGCTGCTTCCTGGCCACACTCATATTGATCTATATGAGGGTCTGTCCGATAAGAGACAATCACACTGGCGTTGTCTACCATGCGTTGAGAAATGTTGGCATGTAAATCAATGGTCGTCACTATCGGCGTGGTCGACCCAACAACGTCTCTGACTGTTTCATAGAGGAACCCGTCAGGGTCCTCTTGCTCTGTCGTTGTCATTGCACCGTGATTGAGTATGTATACACCATCTAACGGTAGGCTATTCGTTAAAACCTGCCTCGCGCTTTCGATCTCTTCGCAAATGAAGCTATCTTCCGCAGGACCACCCGCGCCGCCAAGAATCATTGAAATGGGTACCGGTTGCCAGATGCCTGCAGCATCCATCTGTTTAAAGAAACCCTGACCTTCTTTTAATAGCATGGGGGAATCTGACCGCGCGTCATTGACTATTTCATCGCCATAAAGCCGGCGGAATTTATTTCTGAGTAGGACGGCCGAATAACGATTACTTTCGAGGAACATGCCTAAAATTGCGATTCTTTTTACTGTCATGTCAGTACTCGATCCAGTCAGATTTTGTGCTGCGACTGTGATTGAAACTAGATGAGTCGTGCACTGATCATATTCTACCAACAAGTCTTCAATGAATAAATTCTCGACGGTCAGCGTAGACGGGTAACTCCTCCGGCCCCGTTGCTCGCTTAAAACCGATTGCAACTGCTATAGTGATTCCAAATTGAAATCCTTTGGAGAAGATTAATGGCCCAATCAGAAACAGTCAACTCAGTTAACTTCTTTCTCGACGGTAACTTTGCGCCCGTATCCGAGGAACGTGACGCACAAGATATGGAAATCAGAGGGGCTATCCCAAAAGATCTCGCTGGCAATTTCTTGCGTGTTGGCCCAAATCCCGTCCACATGTTTGACGAAGCAGCGTACCACACCTTCGATGGTGACGGCATGATTCACGCTATCGAGTTCGCCAATGGCGAGGCACATTATCGCAATCGCTTCGTTCAGACCGATGGATTCAAGCTTGAAAAGGAACGTGGCGATTGGGTGTACAAGGGTATGAATTCGATGATGGATCCAACGCCATCACGGGTACCTGAAGGTTCACCTAGCAGCAAGAACCTGGCCAACACCGCCTTTACTTACCACAACAACACGTTGTATGCCCTCCACGAGCCTTCGCGACCTACTGTCATCAGCCTGCCTGAACTTGACACAGTCGGTGCTGTAGATTTCGATGGCAAGCTGAAACACCCCTTTACCGCACACCCTAAGGTTGACCAAAAAAGCGGAGAGATGATGACATTTGGCTATTCATTTCAAACCCCCTATGTCAGCTACTCTGTCATCAATGCTTCCGGAGAGCTGGTTCACTCAACACCCATCACTATCGAAAAACCGGTCTTTATGCATGACTTTGCGGTGAGTGAGAAATACACCTTGTTCCTCGACTTCCCAATCACCCTTGATATCGAGCGTGCGATTGCGGGTGGACCCGCGCTAGATTTCGAACCAGAGCATGGTTCCCGTATTGGTGTGATGCCACGCTTCGGAACGGATTTGGATGTCCGCTGGTTTGAAGTTGAAACCGGTTCTGTTGTCCATACTGCCAATGCATGGGACGAGGGCGAAGAAGTCGTCATGCAGGCCTCTAGGTCCAAGACGTCAGATATTGCTAGCGCGGGATTGAACGCAGAGAACCTGGAGGATACTCAAGGCCAGCTCTATCAATGGCGCATCAACTTAACAACTGGCGTTGTAAAAGAGCAGGTGCTGAGCGACTCGCGATGCGATTTCACTCGCATTAACGACACGCATGCCTGCCACAAAACACGCTATGTATACGCCGCGACATTTAACCCAACACGACCTTTCACTTTTAATGGCATCCTAAAGTTTGACAATGAAACGCAAGAAACGCTCACATTCGAATATGGTGAAAACAGATTTGGTGGTGAAGCGGTGTTCGCGCCAAAGGTTGGAGCACAGGCAGAGGACGACGGATACCTAATCTGTTTTGTTCAGAACGAGACTACAGGTCAAAGTGAGTGCTTGATTATCGATGCCCAAGATATGACTGCAGGACCCGTTGCGGCAATCCTTGTACCCTACCGCGTACCCTACGGCTTTCATTCTGGTTGGGTTGGCGCTGGTTAGTGGAGCAAGAGCAAAGCGTTAACCTGTTCGAGGGAGCGCTCACTCGAGAGTGAAACATCAGAAGCCAACCCTGCTGATCATGTGGGCTTGCATATCAAAACCTAAGCCCTAGTGGTCGGCCATGATAATACAGCAACCAATATTTGCAGGTGGCTGCAGCATTAACGAACATGGGTCCGAAGCTATCTTTGAACATTTCTTATTCGAAAAAAATCAAAGTACTCGCTTCACTTTGCTTCGAATAATGACCCCAGTCCCTTTGTTTATTCTCACAATTCTAGGGGGGGGGCTGTTTAACCGGAAGCCACACGCTTATTTTAAGGATTCAAGCTATCCCGGAATCGTAGCAGCATCGCTACAACCAAAATTAGTAGAAGAATAAATACGCCCAAAAATGGCGCCTCAATATCAGGTGACGCCAACACGCCCAGCAACAGCGCAGCCAGTAAGCCATGAAATGTAATACCGAACACACCCGCTGACACGGCAGCTACCTTTGAACTCGTATCGTCGCTATAAAGCGGACCAGCTACGAGCAAACCAAATACCGCATATAACCAGAAGCCTAGATAGTCAAACGATGTGTAGAGAGAAAATGGGATAGAAACATTCAGCAGTACCAGTAATTGATTTGCCATATCCGCGCCGACTGCGCTGGTCGCAGCGGCCGTCGCTAGTTGAGGAATGGTCCAGACTGCGATGAACTTAGGGATGATGAAAGCGACAACAGAGAGAAATATGACGAGCGCAGCTAGGATTGCTCGCAAAGGGTTTTGCTTAGCGATATGCCAATCTGGTTGATCCACCCAAGAATGAACACGCCTCGATTGGCGTTAAGCCACGCAACCCTGTCGGCATGTTCAGCCCCATAACCGCCAGGCACATCCAAGGGTAGGAATAGTGAAATAGCTAAGGTCGCAACAACAACAAATGCAGACCAAAGCCCAAAGCGATTAACTTGTTCATCAAAGGTTATTGGGAGTGTTGCCGTCATACTGTTTCACCGTATCTGCTTTCTATGAATGCCAATATTGTCTTTCGAACCCTTTTGGACTCCTTTTCCCACTTTCTGCCACGACCCATGAAATGGCTTCGATCACGAGACTGATATTGTCGCCATCACCGTCAACCGAACCCCCCATGGCTATGCTTATTGGTATATGGGTCTCGATGATCCGGAATGGGATGAAGGGCAGGCGCCTCACGAAATAGGTCGAATGAAGTTTGGTCGCATCTCCATCGCTAATTCCGATTCCGAAGCCACACCGCTAATGGATGCAGCATTTGATGCGGCGTTTAGAGCAGTACAAGAGCAAACCTAGCCTTCTACTGCAGAAGACCATACTTAAATATTGTTGAAATTGGGCTTAAATTACCTGTTATTGAGACGGAACGTGGGAGATGGAACGTGGGTATCGCGTATTTTTAGAGCCCATCACAACACTGCCAGAAGGCGCGATAACACGCCACTAACACCTTCACCTTCAAGAATTTCCTTCGCCGAGTCTTTTGCAAAAGCATCACCATGAGCGGGCGTTGCGCTGTGCCCCGCCCATGACAGCATGGAGACATCGTTGATACCATCACCAATGGCAAGGACCTGGGACTGCTCCACACCCAATTCACGTGCAAACATTGCGAGGGCGTTCCCTTTACTCGCGCGCGGCTCATGTACCGCGGTTACGCTGGTGAAGTCGAGTAACGCGACTCTGTTGCCATACCTTGCTTCCAACAGGCGGTGTACATCACTCGAAACTTTTTCGTTGCTGACGATATCAATGCCTGTTGCCTTGATTCCGGACTCAATTGGATTAGGGTGAATCTCCACTTCAACACCAGATACTGCTGCAAAAGATTCAGAAGCTGGTGTCTTACTGGTTACCAGATAACGTTCGTGATTGAACCACGACAGGCTGTACTCGTGGGTCATCGCGAACTCGTAAAGCTCCAATGCTATGTCCTGATCAATTGTATAGCCGAGTCGCAGGCTACCGTCAGGTTCATGAATGGAGGCGCCTTGCTGGCAGATAATGACCTCGTCGAGACCTAGGTGCTTAGCAATCGGCGCTGTACCTGGGTACATACGCCCAGTGGCCAACATAACGACAATACCTTTTGCGCGCAGTGCTGCTACCGCATCAACAATACCATCCTCTGGCAAGGCATTAGGGGCTACGCCAGGCGCAAGTAATGTGCCGTCGATATCGAGCGCAATCAGTTTTACATCTTGTGACATAGAGTTTTCCGTTTAATCGAAAGTAAAAGATATGGCCAGATTCATTACATACATTTGATTACCGCGTGTAGATTATAGATTTCGGTGTGGACTTCCGTCGCGGTCTCCTCTTAGGACTCTTCTATCGAGTAAAAGAATAGCCTCAGAGAATTTGCTAATCCCTGGCCTGAGCTGCAGCCAACGATGGCCTAGCATAACAACTATCTGCCCATTTCTTGACTTGAGTGTATGCTGAATAGTCATAGCCAACCATATCCAGCAGCAACATCACTGCAGCAACATTCAGGTCAGCTATTGAAAACTGCTCACCCAGCAAGTAAGGCTGTTTGGATAATGCCACATCCAACACTTTCAGGGGACGCTGGAGCCCTTTTTCTGCCCTTGCAATAACCCCGGCATCTCTCTTATTTTCTGGCGTAAATATTTTCTGGACAACAAGTTGCATCTGCAGTGGTTCAATTTCACTAATGCCCCAGACACTCCACTGGTTCGTCCGGGCTTCATCCTTTGCATTACTTGGATAAAGTTCACCACCATAGTTTTTTGCCAAGTATAGGTTAATCGCCATCGACTCAAACAATACAAGTCCATCATCAACCAGCGCAGGAATTCGTCCATTGGGATTTACTGCAAGGTAGTCATCGCTTTTTGAGTCCTCTAAGAAATTGGTTGGGATATGTTCATATTCGATACCTACCTCCTCTATCGCCCAGATCGATCGGAGAGCACGTGAACCCGAGATTCCATAGAGTTTTCTCATAGCAATGTCCTTTTAAAATGTATAAAACGAAAATCATACTGTGTTTCGAGTTGAATTTTTCGGTGGTTCACCTTGCAAAAAAGCAGAATCAAATCTTTCAACTAGCCGAAGGAGCCAAAACTGATAACGAATTCTCCCCTTCGGAACTGACCGAATCAAATGGCATCGCAATAACCCTATCTGCACCGGCAGAATAATAGGCATCAAGTCTTGCTTTAAGCGCTTCTTTATCGCCCCAGCCCACCAGTGTATCTATCAGATTATCACTGCCACCGTCAGTAAAGTCACTTTCATCAAAGCCCAATTTCGACCACTCACGATGATAGTAATCCAGCGTCATATAGTACTGAAGCGCTTTACGTGCTTTAGCTCGCGCAACGACAGGATCTGATTCGAGCAAGAATGGGGATACGACACTCAGCGTCGTGTTATCACCAACATGCTCCCGGGATGCCCGAGTATGCGCAGGAGGCATCAGATAGGTGATGATGCCATCAGTTTGATTTGCGCCGAGCGCTTGCAACTTTGGACCATGGGCAGCGATATAAAGGGGCGCTGCTTTCTGCGGACAAGGAGAATCGATGGCAGCCACTGCCATTTCGGCCAGATAGCCTTGCATTTTGGGCAAAGGCATCTGCCAAACATGGCCACGTGCTTCATTGAGACTAGGATTAGACACACCGATCCCCAAGATGAATCGCCCTGATGACAGTTCTGCCAGTGTCTGTCTCGTTTGTGCCATCGCGCAAGCATCCCTAATATAAACATTCGCGATGCCTGTTGCGACTTTAAGTTGTGTCGTCTGCCCCAAAAGATAAGATGCTGTCACAACCGGTTCTCGACCGAACAATTCTGGCAGCCACAAACTTTCATAGCCGAGTTGCTCCAGTTTTAGCGCAAAACTAGTAAGCGAAGCAGAGTCCAAAGACTCTGTCATAGCGATGACACCAAGATTACCCGTCATTGTAACAACCCCTCTTCTTTATATCTGAAACCCAGACAATACCATGAGACTGGCTGCTTTCGTAGCAAGCCATGAACCAAGGATATCGGCGGACAATTTGAATTTAGTAAACCGTCCGCCGATTCCAACAGCTATACGGGATTCAAATCAACATAGACCATGCAGGCAGGTACTGAAGCCTCATCCAGTAGCACATGAGATTTGAACCGTCCTTCCCAGAATCGCCGGTGCAATCATCTTCTTTGTTAGCGAATCGGGCTAATGGCTCATTAATGAATCGCATAAACCAAGATAACGATCTGAGTCTGGAACGGACTTCCGCTAATCTGATCTCATCACCTAGCAATGCGGATCTTCGAGCGGACAGGGCATCAACAATTCGATTATTCACCTTACGACCTGGAGACAGCTGTAACCATCGGTCTGCGACCTGCTTATCTGATAGCGTAATCACATCCATTCTCAACACAATGTAGTAATGATTACGCATCAAAGCATAGGCATATACTGAAATAGTGAAAATTTTGCTGAGCGCCAGAATCCTGTTCTCGATCCAGTCTCTTCGATGGGAAAAACCTTTACCGGTTGTTTCATCGACTCCAAACAGAAAGGCTCCTCGCACGAATCTAGAACAAACGAGGTAAGTACCACCGTCAGGGTTAATCAAATGGATTTTGGGACAGGTCATGCCAACATATTAACTGAGGCATGGAAATTTGATGTAAGAGATCAGCCTGAATGTCTATGCGAAATGGATAAAATTATTCTGTTAGAGCTGATAAAGAATGCCATTTTGATAGAGCTCCAGACGGCTAGAAAACCTGCTCCGCACCCGCGCACTGAGAGATTGGTCCGAGGCAATCAGGTAAATAAGTGACGCTGCTTCGTCATAGTCGCCGACTATTGCATGGGCCGCGGCGAGTGTATCAAGGTTCGACGCTGACGGATTCGCTGTAGTCGCTATGGTCGCATAATTTACCGCCGCAGCTCCGTTGCATAATTCCTTAATCGGACAGGTTGCCAGAAGCCAGCCTAGCTGATTTGCCGCAAGCGGGTCACCTTGCTCAGTTGCCAATTGATACCACTTGGCTGCTTCGATCAGGTCTTTTTGATAGCCAAGCCCTTTTCTGTATAAATCCCCAAGCGCTCGCTGGGCTGGCGCAAAACCCTGAAACGCGACCTGTCTGTATTGAGCAATAGCCTTTTGCAGGTCCTGCTCAGCACCCCATCCATTCATAGACTCTTCCCAGAAAATAACGGCCTGTGATGCTACCTGATAGCTTACTTCGGTACCCCAGCCTTTGAGATACATCTCGGCCAGAGGAACATAAGCTTCAGAATATTCTTGCTTCTCCGCACTCGTGTATAGGGTAACCGCCATAGCCGGGTTCATGGCCACACCGCGGCCTTCTCGATGAAAGTTACCCAGCTTTACCTGACTCGCGGCATGGCCAAGTTGAGCCGCCTTTTGATATCAGGAAGCAGCTGTCACATCATTCTTCTCCACCTGCTGTGCCAAAGTACCTAGGTCATTGAGCACTAGCAAGTGCTCTGGATTAAGTTCGATTGCTTTGTTCAAATCTGCAATCGCTGCGGTGTAATCCTTTAGTAAGCTATACGCGATACCTCTATTGCTGAATGCGCCAGCAAGGTTGTTTGGGTCAAGAGACTGATCATCAATTGCTACCGAGAGCACCTCAACCACATTCTGATAACGCCCCTCAGATGCTGCTCGTCGGGCATCTTCAAAATAAGCAGGACTGGCCATCGCTAAGGTGCTGATGCAAACGAGAATGTAAGGTAGAAAGTCGCGAAATGTCATCATCAGGATATTACAGCGGCCGAGGAGTATCATCAATAAATAAGTAGCGGCCGAGTTTGGTGCCATTCAGTTCAGGGTCAAGTTTACAGTTGACGGGTATTTGTTGACCTGCCTTCCTTTAGGAACGCGTGAAGAATGTCGGAAGGTACTTTGTTGTTAAATGGCATCTTGAACAGATCACCCCAACATATTAGCAGAGGCACCGGAAACAGAGGTAAGAGGAGCGGCACGAGAGGTGGTACGGTAATGGCGCCGTATATGAATCCCGATTTGATACTTAAATCCATGCAGACAAAGCAATTTGAGAACATGATCGTAATACAGGGGAGGCAGCTAAGGATCCGACGTATAGCTAGTTCCCGTCCGTAAATACCGCTTCAAACGTAAACTCCCCAGACTTTTCAGATCTGTTGGTTTAAAAATCAATAGGTTGTCGGGAAGTAGCCATGGAGATGTTTAGATTGCGGGTAAGCACTAGCTGGTCCATACTCTTGAAAAGATAGCGCGTATTCAAGTCTTGCTTTCCAAACCCAATAGATGAAAATTCGCCAGAAAAATTCAAGAGGAAAAGAGGAAAAAACCAAAACACCCACGATCCATCGATTACTCACAGGCTTTGGGGCCTATGTCCAAACTTGGTTTCAAAGCAACAACCAAACTTGGTCGAACCAGACAAAAGTAGTTGACCTTCAACGAACTAAAAAGAAGAAACTTGGAAGGCGTTAACTGTTAGTTCTAAACAAACGGATGGGCTTCCACCACCATAGAATCAGCGCCGTCATCACGATGGAAATAACAGCGCCCATTAACATGGTGTTTTCAGCACCGATGGCACCTGCCCAGGCGCCAACCCAAATGGTACCGACGTTGTTTGCGGTTTGTGCGGCGACAATCATCAGCGCAAAGGCGCGGCCCCGCATGTGGTCAGGCGTTGTTAGCATGATGGTGGTGTTCCTGACTGCGACCGTCACGGCGTCAGCAGCACCCAATAGGGCAATCATAATCATGCCAACAATCAGTGTGTTTGCCGTTGCAAAACCGAACAGGAAAATCCCATATGCGAACGAGGCATACAGCACCAACAACC
>JBLHWY010000054.1:0-35915 GCA_047629195.1 Candidatus Azotimanducaceae bacterium | reverse complement strand
TTCTGGATATTCACGGCCTCGACATTGCACCAGATCAGGTTAGGTCTTTTGAAGCTCGGCTGAATAACATCACCGGTGTGGTAACTAACGGGATTTTTGCGCTACGTCCTGCAGACGTACTAATTATCGGCTCAGTCGCGGGTGTCGAAGTCCGCGAGTAATGTGGCAGACACCTCACGAGGCTGGAAACATTTTACCTGGATTCATAATCCCCGTCGGATCAAACACTTGCTTGATCGACTTCATTAGTCTTATTTCTTCCTCAGAGCGCGAATAGGGCAGCTGATTTCTTTTTAGCAACCCAACCCCGTGCTCAGCAGAAATGCTGCCTTCAAATGTTGCAACGATTGCCATCACCTCTTCACTGACAATTTCACAAGCCGACTTAAAGGTCTCAGTTTCCCAGTCAGCCGGCTTCAGGATATTGAGATGTACATTGCCATCGCCAATATGTCCAAACCAGACAATTTCGAACTCGGGGCAACGCTGCGCAATGACATGCTCGACGGCCTCAAGTAGTTCAGGTATTTTTGAAATACGCACCGCAATATCATTTTTGTAGGGTGTAAAAGGTGTAATCGATTCGGAAATGCCTTCTCTATAACGCCAGAGGCGCCTAGCCTGAGCTTCACTCTGGCTGATCACGCCATCGATCACCCAGCCTTGCTCAACGCAGGACTCAAAAACAGCGAGTACTGCTGCTTCCGTGTCTGAACCTGAGCCTGAATCTGAGCCTGAATCTTGACCCAATGGCGACTCGTATTCTGCTAGCACATAATAGTCGCTCGCAATATCAAATGGCGCTGATTCATCGCTTTCTCGAAGCACATGGCAAAGTGCTTCATGGGATAAGAACTCGAACGCAGTAAGGTTTAACGCTTGCTTAAATGTGTTGAGCACAGAGATACAATCGGCCATCTTGGGTACAGCTAGAAAAGCAACTGACAAATTGGCGGGCCTATTTGTCAATTTAATTGAGGCTTCAACAATTAGCCCCAGCGTACCTTCCGAACCTATAAACAAATGACGCAGATCATAACCCGTTGCATTTTTTGTTAGGCCTTTGTTCAGCTCCAATATTTCTCCGGTGCCAGTCACAACCTTCAAGCCCGCAACCCATTGACGAGTTAGGCCATAACGAAGGACTTTAATACCGCCCGCATTCGTCGCAATGTTTCCACCAATTTGGCTGGACCCTGAGGAGGCAAAATCGACCGGATAGTAGCGGTCATTTTCAAGCGCAAAGTTTTGTAAAACCTGAGTTATCACGCCGGCTTGCACTTCCACTATCTCGTCAACTTTGTCATAAGACAAAATCTTGTTCATCTTCTCAAATGACACAACAATTTCGTGCTGTCTTGCGACTGCACCACCACTCAGTCCTGTACGTCCACCCGAAGGTACAATTGCCAATTCATGTTCCACTGCAAATCGAACCATAGCGCTAACATCAGCATTATCCTCAGGGAAAAAGATGCATAGCGGATGCGGCTCATAGAACCGAGTCCAGTCTAAGCCATAGGTTTGTTTTGCAATATCGCTATGCTCGATCTTTGCACCAAACAGCTGGCATAACTTATCCAGCATCGCTTCTTGACTCTCGTTAGGTTCGTTACGATCACTCACTTTATTTTAAATCACCCTTTGCATACTGAGCAGCAATTCTTTCGAGCGGGAACGGCTTAATGCTTGAAGCATGTCCGGCACTACCAAAGGCCTCATATCGAGCGATAACAATGCTTTTCATCGCCTTCATTGATTCCACGAGATACTTCCTTGGGTCAAATTCTGACGGGTTGGCGCTTAGAAACCTTCGAATTGAACCCGTTGAAGCCAATCGTAAATCGGTATCAATATTGATTTTTCTGACGCCGTGTTTAATACCTTCCTGTATTTCTTCAACCGGTACACCGTAGGTCTCGGGTATTTCGCCACCAAACTCATTAATCACGGCCAACCAATCCTGCGGAACACTAGAAGACCCGTGCATCACGAGGTGGGTATTGGGTATTCGCGCATGAATGGCTTTGATGCGGTCGATAGCGAGTACATCACCCGTGGGTGGACGAGTAAACTTGTAGGCACCGTGGCTCGTGCCAATGGCTATGGCGAGCGCATCTACGCCGGTCTGCTCGACAAAATCTACAGCCTGTTCTGGATCAGTTAGCATCTGCTCCATCGACAGTTTGCCCACAGCACCGACACCGTCTTCTTCACCTGCTTCGCCTGTTTCCAAAGATCCCAAACAACCGAGTTCACCTTCGACGGTCACGCCACAGGCGTGCGCCATTTCGGTTGTTCGTCGGGTCACGTCAACATTGTATTCATAACTGGCTGGTGTTTTCTGGTCTTCCATCAATGACCCATCCATCATCACTGATGAGAATCCTAATTGAATCGATTGCTGACAAGATGCAGGAGATGCGCCGTGATCCTGGTGCATGACAACAGGAATATCTGGAAATTCTTCAATCGCAGCCAGGATCATGTGCCGCAAAAAGTTAGAACCAGCGTATTTTCTAGCACCAGCAGATGCTTGTAGGATGACCGGGCTGTTGGTTTCAGCGGCACCTTCCATAATGGCACGTACCTGCTCAAGATTATTGACGTTAAATGCAGGAACGCCATATCCATTTTCTGCCGCGTGATCTAGCAGCTGTCTCATACTCACTAATGCCATGATTATTCTCCTTGCAGAAATCACCACTGTGATTTCGATTTATATCTACTAACAATAACTGCTTATACAGGGGCTAATAGAAATCAGCGCTTCTATACAAGCCTCCCATTCGTTCTACTAAACTTTAACTGGTGGTTATTACTAGTGCTATTTATCGTTTTTGAATCGCTTCTTCAGAACTGCGACAGCTGGTAGTTCTTTACCTTCAACAAACTCAAGAAAGGCGCCGCCGCCCGTCGAGATATAACTTATGCCATCAGCAACGCCATATTTATCTATGGCTGCAAGCGTGTCACCACCTCCCGCAATAGAAAAACCCTTATTGCTCGCAATATCTGCCGCAAGCTGTTTTGTACCGCCGGCAAAGGCATCGAACTCAAAAACACCAAGAGGACCATTCCAAATAATTGTGCCGGCTTCCTTAATGACTTTGCTTATGACATCTCTGCTTTTTGGCCCAATATCCAACACCATTTCATCCTGCTGGATATCACTGACTGCTTTCTCGACTGCGCCTGCTTCATTATCGAATGCTGTAGACACCACAACATCAATAGGCAGAGGAATATTTACTTTTTCAAGCAATGCACGAGCAGTTTCAAGTAAATCGACTTCACAGAGAGATTTACCAACCTCAGCCCCGGTCGCCGCTAGAAAAGTATTGGCGATGCCACCGCCGACAATCAGATGATCTACCTTGTCAGCCAGGGCATCCAGGACTTCGAGTTTAGTTGAAACTTTACTGCCTCCGACAACGGCGACCACTGGTTTCGCTGGATTCGCGAGCGCCAGCTCCAAAGCTTCGAGTTCAGCCAGCAATAGCGGCCCAGCACAAGCGATGGGCGCAAATTGCGCAACGCCCTCAGTCGTCGCTTGAGCCCGATGGGCTGTGCCGAAAGCATCCATAACAAAAATATCGCACAAAGCCGCCAATCGCTTGGCGAGTTCTAAGTCATTTTTTTTCTCGCCTTTGTTAATTCTGACATTTTCAAACAAGTAAAGCGTCGTAGCATCAGATTCAGACACAAAAGCGCCTTCGAGGTAGTCTTCGACAAGTTGTACCTTGCCGTCCTCACCAAGTGCGTTACTCAGCGCTTTTCCCAAGTAGTCCGCAACGGGTGCCATGCTCATTTCTGGCTGTTCGGAGATTGGTAAACCTTCCTCTGGACGCCCCAAGTGTGACATAACCATGACAGTGGCACCTGCCGACAGTGCGTATTCGATCGTCGGTAGCGCCGCTCTAATTCTAGCGTCACTGGTGACCACGCCATTTTTCACCGGAACATTCAAATCCTCTCTAATCAGGACTCGCTTTCCTTTAATATCAAGATCTTTAAAATCAAGTACAGTCATTATCTAGCGCATCTCCTTGACTCTTTTCACTATATTAGCTGCAGTGAAGCCAAAGTGCTTAAGTACTTCAGCGCCGGGTCCGCTTTCACCAAAGCTCTCCATGCCGATGACGTCGCCATCAAGACCAACCCACTTTCTCCAATAGTCACTATGGGCAGTTTCTACCGCTAATCGCTTGCGACAGCTATTGGGGAGTACACTTTCTTGATATTCCTTAGTCTGAGACGAAAATACATCCGCACTTGGCATAGAAACAACTCTGACTGATATGTTTTCTTGCTGCAGCATTTCAAACGCCTCAACAGCGATGCCAACTTCAGAACCCGTAGCAATAATAATCACCTCAGCAGACACATCTGAATCTCCTAACAAGGAATCTCTAAGAACATAGGCGCCTTTTTCAACCATAGCAAGTTGTGACCGGTCTCTCGCCATAAAGGGTAAACCTTGGCGCGAATAAACTAACGACGTCGGGCCATCTTTGCGCTTAATAGCCGCTTTCCAGGCAACCACTGTTTCAACAGAATCACAGGGTCTCCAAACCGACATATTCGGCGTGGTCCGGAGGTTAGTCAATTGCTCTACTGCTTGGTGAGTAGGGCCATCTTCACCCTGACCAATTGAATCATGTGTATAGACATGGATATTACGAATACCCATTAGCGCTGACATTCTGACTGCATTTCTAGCGTATTCCATGAATATCAGGAAGGTGCCAGTAAAAGGAATAACACCACCGTGAAGTGCCATTCCATTTGCTATCGCAGTCATACCAAATTCGCGTACGCCGTAGTAGATATAGTTTCCATCAGCATCTTTTGGTGTTACCGGCTTCATATCAGGCCAACTCGTGAGATTCGATCCCGATAAGTCTGCAGAGCCTCCGGTAAGTTCCGGCAATATGTTGGCCAACTCGGCTATCACTTTAGCTGAAGCCTGCCTCGATGCCATCGCTGTTGCCTCTACGTTTACAGACTCAAGCAACTTATCCATCGACGCATCGAACCCGTCCGGTATATCGCCGACCATTCGACGTTCAAATTCACGGGCCAACTCTGGGAACTGAGCCTGATATTCAGCAAATGTTTGTTGCCAATTACCTTCGACATTAGCGCCCTTGCCGCGACAGTCAAACCCCTCATAAACCTCTGCAGGGATATCAAAAGGTTCATGGGTCCAACCTAGATTAGCCCGAGTACCCGCAATTTCATCGGTCCCTAACGGAGAGCCATGACTACCAGAAGTACCCGCTTTATTAGGTGCACCATAGCCAATTTGAGTCTTACAACAGATCAGTGTGGGCTTCGAGGTGTTCGTATTCGCTTCTTTTAAAGCCGCAGCGACGGCAGCGTGATCATGACCGTCAATGTTCGGTATGACTTGCCATCCGTAAGCCTCGAAGCGCTTCGGTGTATCATCTGCAAACCACCCATCTATCGGGCCATCGATTGAAATGCCGTTATCATCATAGATGCAGACCAACTTACCTAAACCCAATGTACCCGCCAATGACGCAACTTCATGTGAGATGCCTTCCATTAGACAGCCGTCACCAACGAAAACGTAGGTTAAGTGATCAACAATATTCATCGCACGGCCATCAACCACTTGATTGAAATGTGCGGCGAGCATTTTCTCGGTCAAAGCCATTCCTACAGCATTAGCTAAACCTTGACCAAGCGGGCCCGTGGTAGTTTCTACACCGGGGGTGTAACCAAACTCCGGGTGGCCTGGGGTCTTTGAACCAAGCTGACGGAAATTTTTCAATTCCTCAATAGAAAGATCATACCCAGTCAGGTGCAGCAAGGCGTAAATCAGCATAGACCCGTGACCGTTCGAGAGAACAAATCTGTCTCTATTATGCCAACCTGGATTCTGAGGATTATGATTCAAGAATTGGGTCCAAAGGACTTCGGCTATATCGGCCATTCCCATCGGAGCACCGGGATGACCACTCTTGGCTTTTTCTACAGCATCCATCGCCAGCGCGCGAATTGCATTTGAACGGGTTTGTTGAGCACTCATGGGAGGTTGCCTGACAGGAAAATTAGGCCCGCTATTTTCTACTAGCATGGTGGGGACATCAACCAATGAACGTCTTGTAAGCGTTATTTTTGTTCTAAATCTAATCTTAAGAGCCTATATGCTAGTCTCTGAGACTTTTAGGCGCAGATGAGCGGCGATAACGTTGATCATGAAGCATTATCACTCCTAGGCTATGTCAAAAGGCTGCAAGTCACTCTAGAATTCTGGATCCAGTAAATAGTGACCAAATACTATTTTTTCATTGAAAAAGGTAAACAATCACCATGTCGATTAACAGAACATTTACCTCAGAGTCCGTCTCAGAAGGCCACCCAGACAAGATGGCCGATCAAATATCCGATGCTGTCCTTGATGCAATCCTGACAGAGGACAAAGACGCGCGGGTTGCCTGTGAAACCATGGTAAAAACCGGCATGGTTATTATTGCCGGCGAAATTACCACTACCGCATGGGTCGATCTGGAAGAGCTATGCCGTAAAGTCATTCTCGATATCGGCTACAACAGCTCAGATGTTGGTTTTGACGGCGCCTCCTGCGCCATCATTAACGCGATCGGCAAACAGTCTCCGGATATTGCCATGGGCGTTGATGATTCAGTAGATCACGAACAAGGAGCCGGTGATCAGGGCCTGATGTTTGGTTACGCTTGTAATGAAACAGACGTTCTAATGCCGGCACCTATCGCTTATTCTCATTTACTGGTTAAGAAACAAGCAGAAGTCCGTAGAGCAGGCACCTTAAGCTTTCTGAGACCGGACGCAAAAAGCCAAATCACCTTTAAATACGATGAAAACGGACACCCGACATCCATCGATGCGGTCGTACTTTCAACCCAGCATGACCCTTCTGTTTCGCTAGCGGACCTTCGGGAGGCTGTAATGGAAGAAATCATTAAGCCTGTACTTCCGGCCAACTGGCTGCATGCCGACACCCAATATCACATCAATCCGACCGGAAACTTTGTTATCGGCGGTCCAGTGGGTGATTGCGGACTCACGGGTAGAAAAATTATAGTTGACACCTACGGTGGCATGGCGAGGCATGGCGGCGGGGCCTTTTCGGGTAAAGACCCTTCGAAGGTTGATAGAAGCGCAGCATATGCGGGACGGTACGTGGCTAAAAATATTGTTGCAGCAGGCCTTGCAGACAGATGTGAAATTCAAATCTCATATGCCATCGGCGTTGCTGAACCTACATCCATTAGCATTAACACCTTTGGCACGGGCAAATTATCTGATGAAAAGATTGAAAGCCTTGTTGCAGACCATTTCGATCTTCGTCCCAAAGGGCTTATCGAAATGTTAGATCTAAAACGACCTATCTATCGAGATACAGCAGCCTACGGGCACTTCGGCAGAGAAGAGCCGAATTTTACCTGGGAAAGAACTGACAAAGCCGACGTACTCGCAAAATTTCTTTAGGTAAATGACGTGACGCTACAATCCACTTTTAAAAAACAGTTCAGCTGCGAGTTCTCAGCGCCGAAATCTGACGAAGCAAATGCAAAACTGCTTACTGTTCATGATCGACTCTGTGAACTCGGCCCAGCTTTTTTCTCAGTGACCTACGGGGCAGGGGGTTCTACTAAAGATGGGACCAAAAAAGCGGTATTGGATATCAGGGCTAAAGGTTCCGATGTAGCGCCACACTTGTCTTTCGGTGGCGATAGCGAAGAAAAAATAGAAGCGCTTTTGAAAGAATATAAAACCGCCAACGTCACCCGTGTAGTTGCTCTTCGAGGTGACATGCCCTCTGGAATGGGAGGTTCAGTGCGTCTTACCTACGCCAACCAGTTGGTTGAATTTATACGTCGCAAGACAGGTGACCATTTTCATATTGAAGTCGCAGCTTATCCCGAGATCCATCCGGATTCTCGTGATGTCGAATCTGACTTAAATTACTTCAAGGAAAAAGTAGATGCTGGCGCAAACAGCGCAATCACACAGTATTTTTACAACCCCGCCGCCTACTTCAATTTTATCGAAGCCTGCGAAAAAAAGGGGATTTCCATTCCTATTGTTCCAGGTATCATGCCAATATCGAACGCTCAGACTCTAATCCGTTTTTCCGATATGTGCGGCGCAGACATTCCTCGGTGGATAAGAAAAAATCTGGAATTCTATCAGGATGACAAAGACAGCCTGAAGTCGTTTGGACATGAAGTTGTCAATCGACTTTGCGAGGATTTATTAGCTGGTGGCGCACCCGGGCTACACTTCTACACATTGAATCAGTCAAAGCCTACCATCCAGCTATGGCAAGGTCTGGGACTGTAATACTGAACAATCGAAAAGGGGACTTTGATGGGCCTATCTCGATTCTATTGTCAGCATGAGCTTTCAGCTGACTCGTCCTATAGTTTGGATAAGGAACTTGCCCACTACCTGCGTAATGTCTTAAGAGGAAAACCCGGCGACCAAATCATCCTCTTCAATGGTCATGGCGGAGAATTTCTGACAGAAATAGTTGCTGTCGAGAAACGTGAAGTATCGGTACGAGTCATTCAGTTCGACCCGGTGGACAGAGAGTCGGCCTTACTTATTCGCTTAGGTGTCAGCATCGTAAAGCGGGATGCTATGGACTCCATTCTCCAAAAGTCGACAGAGCTAGGTGTTACGGAGATTCAACCGTTAATCGCTGATCGAACAACTGTTTCCGCAAAAGCCATCAAACAACGTGGGGAGCATTGGCAACAGCGAATAGTTAGCGCTTGTGAACAATGTGGTCGCAATATACTGCCAGTACTATTGTCCCCAGTCACTAGCGGTGAATGGATTAGGCACCAAACATCTCAGATAAAATTGGCATTACACCCAACGGGAACCCACGCCCTTTTTGACGCACCGACGGAAACTGATTCATCGAAAGAACCTAGGCCAGAAGATATCTCCATACTCATTGGTCCAGAAGGAGGCTTAAGCCAGCAAGAGCTAGAACTCGCAGAATCAAATAGCTTTCTTTTGACGGGGCTGGGACGAAGAATTTTACGAGCCGATACCGCGCCGATCACAGTTCTCTCAATTCTTCAGGCAAGGTTTGGCGATTTGTTACCATCCTGAAATGCAACCCGACAGACTTCCGACTCGACATATTCCAAATTAGGAATCGCCACTATCTCACCGGCATATCTTACTTTCATCAATTCAGTCAATTCGACTTTTTCACCTGACTTTATCAGTTCAGAAGGGTTTATTCGAACAAGCCTTGGCAGCGCCTGTGAAACTAGTGCGATGTACTGTACGTCACCAGTAATTCTCGGGGAGCGAATCACAACGAGACTCGCTGATGAAACAGACACCAGAGAAAAGCTTGCCCTTTCAACCGTCAACATCTCAAATGATACGACAGGAACCTGTACGCCCCTCCATGCCAGAAAGCCCAAAAACCAGTCCGCGGTATCTTGCACTCGTTGCAGAGGTTCGTACGGAATAATCTCTGCCACGGTCGCATTAGGCACCAGAATATTGCTCTTTTGCAGAGGGACAACAAAAGTAGGGAGCTCGCTTCTAGTTTCACTCATTTGATAACCTACTTATTCACCTGGACGAGAACTTCTTCGATAGCGCTCATCAAGCCTGCTTCCTGAAAGGGTTTGCCAAGGTAGGAATTTACACCGAGTTCAAACGCCTGCTGTTTATGCTTCTCACCTGTCCGAGAAGTGATCATGATTATGGGTAGATCTTTCAAACGCTGGTCGCGCCGAACAGTTCTCAACACCTCGAAGCCATCCATCTTAGGCATCTCTATATCCAACAACACAATGTCCGGATAGAAATCCTGTAATTGTTCGACTGCATCAAGTCCGTCCTTTGCAGTTACAACAATCCAACCCTGCCGCTCCATCAGACGTGACGTTACTTTACGCACGGTGACTGAGTCATCCACGATAAGTACTGTTTTAACATTGGTATCTACCGGCAATAATTCATCGTCAACCAGGTCCTGCGTCTCAGCGTCGGCTCTCTGCACTAGCGCAAGTACATCCAAAATCACAACAACACTGCCATCACCTAGGACTGTCGCGCCTGATATTCCACCAACTTCATCAAATTGTCGACCCAGCGTTTTCACCACGACTTCTCTGGAACCAATCACTTTATCTACCTGAAGTGCGATCGATAGATCCCCACTTCGAGCCAGAATAACAGGCAATGGCGAAGTCTGACCTTCAAGTGTCGGATTCTCAGATTTAGAAAGCAACTTCCCCATGTATGTTAAACGGTAGGGTTGACCCGCATACTCAAACATCGGCGCATCAGGTTGATAATAGGCTTCCAGTTCATAGGGACTGACCCTAACGATACCTTCGATCGTATTCAGCGGGACAGCATAGATTTCTTCCTGAATAACAACCATCAGAGCTCGATTGATTGAAACAGTAAAAGGAATTCGAATGGAAAATTCGGTTCCAACACCAAAGGTTGAGTCGATCGTTAACGAACCACCGAGCTGCTTAATTTCACTATTAACAACATCCATCCCTACGCCGCGGCCAGAAATTTGAGTAAGCTTTTGGGCGGTACTAAAACCCGCATGAATAATAAACTGCATCGCTTCATGATCAGTAACCTGATCAACAGATTTAATCAAACCTCGCTCAATCGCTTTCTTTTTAACTGTTTCGACATCAATGCCGCCACCGTCATCGCTGACGGCAAGCACTACATAACCGCCTTCCCTAGATAACCGTAAGCTAATTCGGCCAGTCTCTGGCTTACCAATTCTTATCCTGTCTTCCTTTGTTTCTACGCCGTGGTCGACTGCATTTCTTAGCATATGCTCCAAAGGTGCAACGATTCTTTCCAGCACACTTCTATCTAACTCGCCTTCGACATTAAAAGCATCAAACCTGACCGATTTTCCGACTTCAGAACTAATCTGCCTAACAATTCGTCTTAGCCTAGGAATTAGCCTTGCGAAAGGCACCATACGCGTTCTGGTTAAACCTTCCTGCAGCTCACTACCAAGCCGCGCTTGCTGATGCAGCAATGTTTCCGCATCTCTGCTTTTATCAAGAAGAGTGTCCTTCAGGTCCATCATATCGGAGGACCCTTCACTTAAAGAACGAGAAATCTCCTGCAGCATAGTGTAACGATCCAGCTCTAGCTCATCGAAGCCTGCTTCCGCACCTTTCATTTGACTTCGGAATACTGTTTCGCGAGATTCAGCCTCTATTTCCAGCCTTCTTACCTGCTCTCGGATCCGTACAATAGTTTCTTCCATCTCTTGCAGGGATTCGCCAAAGTCACTGATTTGCTGCTCAATTCGCCCCCTCGTTATACTAGTTTCACCAGCCAAGCTTACTAACTCCTCCAACAGGACGGCTGATACTCGTACCATTTCCTGAGTCGCCGCGGGTGCCTTCGGCACTGTATGAGGTGTTGCATCGGGTGTTGCATAAGAAGTTGCACTGGGTTGCTCTCTTTGCGCTGACCCAGCCTGACGTGCCGGTGAAGACCGGCCTTCCTGACTGCCGCTAGAGAAGGCTTCATTATCACTGAGCGAAGACATTTCACCCGCTTCCGCGGTTCCTTCCAGCATTTTTTTGTAAATTGCCACGCGCCGAGTAATTTCATCCTGGTGCCGGTTGAGCAAAGCAAAAAACTCATCATTTAGTTCAACTGGATGTTGTTGGACACCAATCAAAAACGATTCCAGATTGTGAGAATATTCACCCAGGCTACTAAGCCCAGCAAGGCGAGCGCCACCTTTCAAAGTGTGTAAATGTCGAAGCAGGTTATCAAGGTAGGTTTGATCGGAAGCTTTATTGCTCCAATCTAGAATGCTTTGATCTATAGATTCAAGCAACTCCTCGGCTTCTTCAATAAATATGGCGAGAATTTCCATATCAACATTATCTTCTGGAAGCCCGTCATCCAAATGACTATCGCCTGACAATTCGCTCGATACATTGTTCGCTTCGTCGATTGGCGCTGTTGGCAACTCACTCTCAATATCGTGAACTACCGAGTGAAGATTGCTCGGCTCACCAAGAACGATTGCTTTAGCTTGCTGCATCAACAGCATTTCCGCCTCAGTTACAGCACCTTCGGCATACCGTGCGTAGACGGAGATTCTACGCGTAATCTCATCTTGCGTTTCGTTTAGCGATGCAAAAAAATCATCGTCTAACTCTATAGGTCTAGTTTGTAGGCCAATGAGATCCGTTTCGAAATTGTGCGCATATTCGCCCAAACTGTTCAATCCCGCTAATCTCGCACCACCTTTCATGGTGTGTAAGTGACGCAGAATATTGTCCAAGAACGTCGAAGTTGTGGGGCTCTCGCTCCAGTCAAGGATGCTTAGGTCAATACCTTCTATCAACTCTTCTGCTTCTTCGAGGAAAAGTGCAAGCACATCCGCATCGATATCATCTATTGGCAACGCAATCATGGTCGTCGAACCAAGGAAGCTAGGTAGGCCTTCTGCCGCTATGAATTGCTGCTCGCCAAGTTGCGCTTGTGAAGTTTCATCGCTTTCTAAGCTCGGAAGTACCGGTGCAGATGTCGCAGATGTTTCGAGGCGATTGTGGAATTCCATCAAAAGAACGGTGTCCTCCTTTAGTTGGAGGCCTTCTTGGTTAGCATCCAGAAGGTCTTCGACCCTTCTTAAACCTAACCCAAGCAAACGCAGATCATCTTCGTTAGCAACGAGAGCAGCACTTCCTATTAATTCACACAATTGGACCATTGGCTCAATTGTCATTGCAGCGTCTCTAAATTTCAGTTGCTCAACCTCGCCAGATAAATTTTCGAGCATGTTTTTTATCTGAACGAGGGACATTCCAACGCTAATATCCTGCGCCCAAGTCTGCAGAAAACTATCCAGCTTCACTAACAACTCTCGACATTCGTCAACGAGTTTGATTTGCTCTTTCGCAAGTTCCTGCGCACCGAAGTCGATAGACTCTAATGCCAAAACTATTTCCCTAGCTGGACTCACTTCCTGACTTGCGGCAATGCTATCAAACATCAAAATAAGTTGTTCATGAGCAGCAACTAATAGCGAAAGAATTTCGCTATTCGGCCGAGCAGAAAGGTTCTCGTAGGTATAAAGCAAAGCGGAGACAAGATGAACTAAATCAACCTGTTCGAATTCAAGTGCCTGAGAGCTGGCATTCTCCAACTCGCCGACGATAGAACCAATTTCGTTAGCATCCCATCGCTCCAGAATCTCAACGGGCTTGCTTAGCACCCGAATATTCTCAAAGTCGAACATTGGGCCGACTTCCGAGGAATTCAAATCAATATTCTGCTCAAGGCCTGCTACAAACTCATCGACACCAGGCATTTCAAATCGGAAACTTTCGAGGCTCCCTAGACATGCTTCCATCATTTCAATTGATTGCGCAACACTGCGCAAAAACTCATCCGGTGGAACGCTAGAGCTGAGATAAAGATCACTTGACCATTTTTCCATAGGCGCTGCGATACGGGCTATTGGTGCGACACCAGCCATGCCAGCGCTACCCTTCAAGGTATGAAATGCCGCTATTAATTCTGGCGAAAAAGTACTCTCAGAAGCGGAATAACTTTTGATCAAAGCGATTTTTTCTTGTGCTTCCGCAACAAAAATTTCATCGAGTTCCGGATTCCAAATAGATTCAGGCGTTGCTGCCACATCACCAGTCGCGGACTCTACTTGGAACCCTAAATTTTTGTCACCTACATGGGATTCATCAAACTCCATAACCTCAACTTCGAATTGTTCAGGATCAAATTCTTCAACATCAAGTTCTTCAACATCTGCTGCGTCTGAATCACCATTTGCTTCGACGATGCCGAGACCTACTTCTCCATCGGACTGAGGCGCATCGGTAGTAAAGTTTTCCTCATCAATTTCTTCGAGCGTTATATCCTCACCGGATGCCGCACTAATAAGGTCGCTTTTCGACGTTGTAAGTAACTCCGTTTCCGGTTCGGTCTTATCAAACTCAGAACCGGTTACTTCCAATTCAGGTTCAACTAGTTCAGGCTCAACAGCTAAAGTATCTACTGATTCAAGCCCAGCACCTGAGGGTAGTCCTGAACCTTCAATCTGCGCCACTTCACCACTAGCGATAGCCTCCGCCTGGGTGACAAGATCGGCGACGAAAAATTCATGCTGTCGATCCTCTTTGAAAGTTTCGATACCTGCTGGAATTCTGGCAACAACAGCATCTAATAAGACAAAAAGATTAGCATCGGCAGCGACTGAGTTGTCTATCACTCGATTAAGCATGTTCTCAACAGACCAGGCAAATTCTCCGATCACCGTCGCACCAACCATCCGGCCACTGCCCTTGAGTGTGTGGAAAGCTCGTTTGACTTCCATTAAAGAGTCAGTATCCGCTGGGTTACTCCGCCACATGGGGAGATGTTCGCGAATATTTTCAAGGACCTCCTCTGCTTCCTCAATAAATATCTCAAGAATCTCGTCATCGACTAACTCTTCAGACACCACCGCGTCAGTGTTTTCTTGCGCCACATCGGATATTTCTGCTACAACCTCTTCAACGTATTCGGGTAAAGAGTCTTCAGCAGCACCTCGATCTACCGCGTATCCCAATTTTGCTACTGCGGCTTCAGCAACCTCTATCATTTGTAAATAGGGTTCACTGGAGCTTTCAAGCAATCGTTCCAAATAATAATCTACGCTCGTAATTGCATCAGCGAGATCATCCATTTGCGACAGTTCAGGTCGATGCTCTGCATCAATTAATTCGTTTTTTACGTAATCTGCAGCGGCATTCAAAATATCGCAGGATTTTTGCTGGTTGATAATACTCAAGCCACCACCAAGGCTACTTAGGTTACCAGGTACTGCTTGAAGCTTAGATAGTTCAAAATCAGATGAAATGAAATCAATCACCTGATCTTTACAAATGGCCAGAGTATTTCTGGTTTCACGAATAACAGACGCCATAGCTTCGTTAAGATCGCCAAAACTATCACCCTCAGGACCACCTTCACCATCGTCGACGACGTGTGCGAGGGCTGATTCTATCTTGAGGAAGGCACCGGCCATTTCCAAAAGCTGATTTTCGTTCGGCTCCGCGGCTTGCGATTGAAGTTGTTTAATAATTACGACTTGGCTCAAAATAGACGACTGGTGATCCGCCATACCGACGACGGTCAGAGTACTTGCGATTTGCTCTAACTGAGGAACTAGCCCGTAGATAGCAGCGGCATCATGCTCAGTCGACCTAACAAACAGATCAAGCTTGTCTGTGACCCCACGCAATTCTTCAATAATAATTTTGGAGACCGCAGAAAGCGTTTCGTCATCAGGACCAAAGTTAATGTCTTCGGTATTGAGGTCTGTGATGCTCTCTTTGGAAAAAAGCGATTTTACCGCTGCGATACGAGGCGTTTCGGTTTTGGCAGTATGAACCAGCGCCAATAGTTCCAAGCCGAGTTCAGCAGACACTTGCCCTAGCGAATCTACACCATTTGAAGCCAGATCTTTGAGCTCTGAATCAATTCGCTTAAATTTTTCAGCGGACGCAGAGTCAAGTTTAATAGCGCCTGCATTTATACCTTCAACAACTGCCAGCGCAAGTCGAAACAAATTGCCTTTAGCTGACAGACCACACATTTTGATCAGCATGGCAAATGCCTTAGCCATCAAATTCAAGTTTTCTCTTGGCTTGTCTTTTTTCAACAAAGCAATTAGTGCCTGTTGATACCTCTGCCTAATTTTTCGCGCGTTCTGACGACCCTTCTGTTTTTCAAAAGCAGCATTAACTTCTGCTGACGGTTGGACAACGAACAAAGGATTAAGGCCTGGCTCTTCGCCATCTCCAGTTCCTTCAAGTTTTATCTCACCCCTGGCTATTCTTAGGTTATTAATTGCGGGGATGACAAATTCGAGTGTATCCTGCTGCTCTCTTTGAATTCTATCCAGGTAGCCCGGCATTTGCAGAATCACCTGCATAAGGATCTCTTGGGCTTTAGTTTCATCCGGCACCGCGCTATTCATCAAAGCCTGCGCTAACTCTTCCATTTCACTGGCGACTCGAGTCGGTCCTTCCAACTCGACCATTTTTAATGTGCCATGTGCCTGATGGATCGCCGTTAGACACGAACGCATGCTGCTGGAATCTTCTGGTGACTCAGCGACAGCTTCCAGCGCATATTGAGCGCGTTCAAGCGTTTGTGTTATTTCGCCTTTAATCCAATCAAGGGCTACATAATCTTGCGTGGCGCTCATGACACTTCCAGTTCAAGTCGAGTTTTCACTTTTTTTTCCCTACCCAAATTTTACTTGCTTGGGTTAGCGACTACTCAGGTAACTTAAAGCCAGTTACCGATTGTCGCAAATCGTTAGTCATATTCGCCAGATTACCAACAGCTGTTGCTGTAGAACCTGTACCCTCTGTGGTCTGAGAGGTAATTTCCTGAATACTTTTCATAGTATTGGAAATCTTTCCAGCAGAAGCGGCCTGTTCCCTTGCAGCATCAGAAATATCTTCAATGATTTCCGCCAACGACTTCGATACGCTTTCGATTTCTCCCAGTGATACTCCCGCATCCTGCGCGAGGCGGGTTCCTTGCACAACTTCAGAAGTGGTAGTTTCCATCGAAGTCACAGCTTCGTTTGTATCACTTTGAATCGTTTTTACTAGCGCAGAAATCTGCTTTGCCGCAGCACCAGAACGCTCGGCGAGCCTCTGTACCTCGTCTGCGACAACGGCAAAACCTTTACCTGCATCACCCGCCATCGAAGCTTGAATTGCTGCGTTGAGGGAAAGAATATTGGTCTGGTCAGCAATATCATTAATCAGCGATACAATGTCACCAATCTCCTGCGAACTTTCACCCAGGCGCTTGATTCGCTTTGCCGTCTCCTGAATTTGACCTCTGATTTTGTCCATGCCTCCAATCGTGTTCTGAACAGCAATGGCGCCATTTCCCGCAATTTCTACCGATCGTTCCGCTACTGATGATGATTCCGCCGCATTATAGGAAACCCTGTCAATTGAAACCGCCATTTCATTAACCGCCTCGGATACCGAAGCGATTTCGTTTGCTTGACGCTCCGATGCAAGAGATAACTCACTCATTGAACTCTTAGTTTGATCTGCCGCGGCCGATACTTCTTCTGACGTCTCATTGATTTTTGACACTAACTCGCGCATTTGGTCTATCGAGAAGTTAATGGAATCCGCAATGGCACCGGTAAAGCTTTCCGTTACTGTTGCCTGTACCCTTAAGTCGCCGTCAGCAAGATCTGCTAACTCATCAAGCAATTGCAAAATCGCGGCCTGGTTTTGTTCGTTTTGATGGGCTGTTGCACCCACATGACGCTTGGCTTCAAGATAAATCATAGCGCAAATAATCGCGAGAACGATCAATGCTGCTATGCCAAAAACGAGACCAAGAAGTGGCGACTTTATACCCGACCCGCGACTTGACTCGTAGCTCATAGCCAAAGCACTAAATAGATCTTTCGCGTCACCAGAGCTCAGGTAAATAGACTGAGCTGACTTTTTCATTTCGGCAACATGTGCCGATCTTGCAGTGATTTCGACCATCCTTGTCGTCACCGATCTAAACAACTCATCAATACGCGTTAGACTGGCTTGTATTTCAGCATCAGTGGAAGCCGTAAGCAGCAACTCTCTATCACCGTTGGCGATACCTTCCAAAACCCTGGTAAAACTTTCACTGTCGCGCGTGAAACTATCCGATAGCGCTTTTGTAGATCCAAGTTCGATTATTTTATCAACGCTACGAGACATTCTTTCAATAAGTTGCGCCTGACGCTGCGCAAGAGCGACTTGATTGGCGACTACGCCCGTTCGCAGCATGACAGCAACAATTTTGTTGTTGTCTTGCTGAATCGCGGACATCGTAATTGCGAGGTCGCCTGCGATATCTCGAAGTGAAACCATCGCATCTCGATTATTCAAAATACCATTAAGCTGAGTTCGGGTCTCAGACCATAGGGCAATGGCCCGATCAAGCTGAGTTTTGGTTGAATCCGGTGGCGCAGGCAATCCCGTCACCTGATTACCATTAGAGAGATAACCAAGCGTGGCGTCAAATGCACTTTTATTCTCTGCTAATACGCCGAATATGGCGACTTGCCCTTGAGCAGCCGCTTCACTGTTCTTGGCAATCTCCTGAGATAGCGTATTAAGTTCATTTGCATAACCGAGATAAACATTTGTTATCTTGGAATCCTCAGAAGCTAGGAAAAGATTTGCACCCGCCGCTCCAACTAACACTATAAAGAGAACTAACATGCCGAGGATCAATGGTGTAATCAGAGCGCCTCCATTTACATTCCTTCTTTCCGCCATAAATTGTCTTCCTAAACTCTTATCATGCTTCTATCGCTAATTTTTCAAGGCTTGGATCTGCCGCCAGCTTTGACAAACTAAGCACAGGCCAAACAAGGCCACCGATTGTGTAACCACCCTCTAAATAGGGCAGAAATATCTTATTAACCTCTTCAATTTCCTCACTGTATGCATCGCTCGGAAAATGCTGCATACCTAAAGATTCATCAATCATGAATCCAAAATATAAATCGTCGTCTTCAACTGCTAGCACTCTCCGTTGCGCCGTCGCTAAAGCGGAACTTTCACCGAAAAATGTGGCTAGATCCAAAATAGCCATTAATCGCCCTCGAACATTGGCGATGCCAGTAACGAATGGCTTTACACCCGGCAAACGCGTCTGAGATGGCAGGCGCATTAGCTCGCTGACTTCGCTCATTGAGACTACAAACCTTTGGCCAAGTAAATTGAAACCTAACCCATTCCAGTGAGTTCGAGCATTCTCTCGAAGCGGTAAATCTGATGCCACCTCCTGACTGCGCAAGGCAATATCTGTTAATTGAGAAAAAGGATCCAAATCAGACACCTGTCATCACGCTCTTCATAATTGAAACCAGATTTTCTCCACTTACAGGCTTCGTAATATACCCGCTAGCACCCTGCCTTTTACCCCAAACTTTATCTGTCTCTTGGTCTTTACTACTCACAATGATAACAGGAATGTGACTAGTGCCCGTCCCTCGACAAATTTGACGAGTCGCCTGAAAGCCATTCATATCAGGCATAACGATGTCCATCAGCACAACATCTGGCTGTTCAGCATTTGCGAGCGCAACGCCATCACGGCCATTTTCTGCCGTAATAACCTCGTAACCCATTTCTTCCAGCATACCTTTGAACTGAAAAGTTTCGGTCGGGGAATCATCCACTACTAATACTTTCACCGTATCGCCCCCACTACCTAACAGAACCGACATGATCACGAATTGCACTTAACAATTCATCTTTACTGAATGGCTTCGTCAGATATTGATCTGAACCCACGATTCTCCCTTTTGCTCGGTCAAATAGGCCGTCTTTACTTGAAAGCATAATGACTGGAGTATGCTTGAAAACACTATTGTTTTTGATCAAGGCACAAGTTTGATACCCATCAAGTCTAGGCATCATGATATCGACAAAAATAATTGAGGGCTGAGTGTCTGCTATTTTTGCCAACGCATCGAATCCATCGACAGCGGTGACAACCTCACATCCGGCTTTGGCCAGCAATGTCTCAGCGGTGCGCCGAATAGTCTTGCTGTCGTCGATGACCATCACCTTGACGCCTTGAAAATTGTCTTCCATACCCTCCACCTTTCGCCTGAAAATCAACGCACGAAACTTGAAATTTGCTTTTCATGTCGGTAATTTAGACGCGTTTTTTAACACAGTTGTTGAACTCAATCCATAAGTACCAGACAGCTAAGGGATTTTTACTACAAAGCTGCCATAAGTGGTTTACAATTGCCGTGAACCCACTCATAAAGCTGCTTATAATGCAGCGTGCAATGCTGTGTTGCATCTTTGTCGAACTCGCATGAGGAATCGTAATTTTGAGCTTTAATCTTGCTGTGCTGATGGATCCACTAGCAACCATCAACCCTAAGAAGGATAGCACTCTCGCCATGATGCTGGCTGCCCAATCGAAAGGATGGACAATATATTTCCTGGAACAATCCGATTTGTTTATTCAAGACGGTAGGGTAGAGGCGAATTTTCAAAAATTGGCGCTAAACGACGCGCTCACCGATTGGTTTAAAGTCACAGGCGAGCATACTGACGCCCTCGCATCGATGGATGCTGTACTCATGCGCAAAGAACCTCCATTCGATATGGAGTTCATTTACTCTACTTATCTACTGGAAATGGCAGAAAAAGAAGGCGTTACCATTCTCAATCGTCCGGGTAGCATTCGAGACTGTAATGAAAAGCTATATGCGTTGCAGTTCCCCCAGTGTTGTCCACCCCATTTGGTCTCAAGAGACCCGGCAATGCTGAAAGCTTTTCATGTAGAGCACAAAGATGTCATTTTCAAACCTTTGGATGGTATGGGCGGTTCTTCTATTTTCCGCGTCGCTGAAAATGATCCAAATTTGAATGTGATCATAGAAACGCTAACCGACTACGGTAAGCGCCAAACGATGGCACAAAAGTTCATACCTGAAATTGTCGACGGTGATACAAGAATACTCCTCATAAACGGTGAACCCGTACCTTTTGGGCTCGCGAGAATACCCGCCAAGGGGGAAACCAGGGGTAATCTTGCGGCGGGGGGCACCGGGGTGACCAGGCCATTGACAGATCGAGACAGGTGGATTTGCGATCAAATAGGACCTGACCTCAAGGCAAGAGGGCTTCACTTTGTTGGGATTGATGTAATTGGTGACTACCTGACAGAGATTAACGTGACTTGCCCTACTTGCATCAGAGAGATAAGCAAAGCACACGATATTGATATTGCCGGCGATTACATGGATTTCATAGAGGGTATCTGCAGCTAATGACGGCGATTAGCGCTGCTATCACTCCGGCAGACAGGTTAAGTTTCACGGTCTTTTTAGCACTGGCACTTCATGCTGCAATTATACTTGGCGTTACTTTCACCTACCTCGATAGATCACCTTCAACCCATACGATGGAGGTGACGCTGGCCCAACACAGAAGCAACAACCAGCCAGATAAGGCAGACTTTCTAGCCCAATTTAACCAACAGGGCAGTGGTACCCTCGAAAAGAAAGCACTGACAACCACCACCACAAAAGCGGAATTTTTTGATACAGTAATCCGCGAAACAACACCAATGGAAGAAGCGCCAAGCTCGCCCGAGGTTGCAAAGCAAACGCAGACCATCGTAACAACCACTCGGAAATCAGCGACAAAAGCTTTTATTCAGAACAATCTCATCGAGCAGAAGACAGAAGACAACATAAATCCTATAACAAAGACGTTGCTGGAGCGAAGCCTCGAGATCGCAAGTCTAGAAGCAAGACTGGACAAGCAACGTCAAATTTACGCAAAGCGACCACGCATTAAAAGACTGACGAGCCTTTCAACTAAATCAAGCGCTGATGCTTATTACCTGAATTCCTGGCGTAGAAAAATTGAAAAGATTGGCAACCTAAACTACCCAAGGCAGGCTAGTAGCAAAAGACTCTTTGGCAGTCTTCGGTTAATGGTTGCGATTCGACCAGATGGGAGCTTGAAGGAAGTTGAGATTCTGGAAAGTTCCGGACACCAGGTGCTGGACGAAGCAGCGTTACATATTGTGCGCCTTGCCGCGCCCTTTGCACCTTTTCCCGATGATCTTAGAAGCTCTACCGACGTACTTGAGATCATACGTACTTGGCAGTTTCGTAAGAACAGTTCGCTGCGCAGTTTTTAACCAGGAGGTTTCGATGACACAAGCTGAGATAGAAGAAGCCGGAAGTGGCAACCAGCTTTTTCACAACCACTTCCTAATATCACTTTCCAGGTTAGCGGGCGATTACTTTCAAGATACTGTTACCCTCATCGTCGAGCACAACGCTGATGGCGCATTCGGGCTTGTAATCAATCGACCGCTAGATATCACGCTAGATAGCCTAATCGCAGAGTTACCTGAAGATTCATCCGCAGACGTGCTCGAGGGTGGACCGGTCGAGCAAACGCGGCTATTTTTTCTGCATTCTAGCGAAAAAGAGTACCCTGGCAGCCTCGACACGGGCCTAGGCATTTTACTCTCAAGCTCAGATGCATTGATTGAGGATATCAAAAATAGACGGGGGCCTAAAAATGTCCTCCCAGTTCTTGGCTATGCAGGCTGGGGGCCGGGTCAACTGGAGAATGAATTGATTGAAGACGCGTGGCTAATGACACCCGCGACAAAAGAGATCCTGTTTGAAATCCCGCACAAAGAAAAGGCGAAAAAAGCAGCGAGCCAACTCGGTATAGATCTAAATCTTTATCAATCTACAACACCAACGAGTTAGGCCATGAGTAATGGCGATATCATCATGGGCTTTGACTACGGCACGCGTAAAATCGGAGTTGCAACGGGTCAGTTGATCACAAGAACTGCGAACCCTATCGCTATTGTTCCAGCCAAGGATGGTATCCCAAATTGGGCCGACATCGAGAAGCTAATAAAAGAATGGAAACCTTCCCAACTTGTTGTCGGACTGCCTCTCAACATGGACGGCAGCGAAAGTGAAATGTCGATAAGGGCGTTGAAATTTGCTCGCAGATTGACCGGAAGATTTAATCTTCCTCATCATACAATTGACGAAAGACTAAGCACCAGGGAAGCGCGAGAGCAATCGACGACGAGCGGGCAAATTGATGATATTGCTGCGAAAATTATTCTAGAATCATGGTTAAGCATTCAACCTTAATCTAAGCTGAGAGACGATTACTAAGAAGGAGCAGCGCGGTGGAAAACTGCACAATAAAACTCAGTAAAGTATTGTGCACTATTACTAGAGAGTCAAATCATGGCAAATCGAAGGCAAGTG
This sequence comes from Candidatus Azotimanducaceae bacterium, assembly GCA_047629195.1. Lineage (GTDB taxonomy): Bacteria > Pseudomonadota > Gammaproteobacteria > Pseudomonadales > Azotimanducaceae > UBA4582. The sequence goes on along the minus strand of JBLHWY010000054.1, from coordinate 13,039 downwards.
TTTTAACGTCCAAGGTTCAATCCGACATCACTTTCTTCCAGCGAAAGTCCCTGGATACTGCCTGTTTTCTCAGGTGGCGCGCTACCTGCAAGCTTAATCATTAACCTGAGATCGTTCGCTGAATCAGCCGATGCAAGTGCAGCATCGTAGGTAATGTCCCCTGAAGAATATAAGCGATAGAGCGCCTGATCAAACGTCTGCATACCTTGCTCGGTAGATTTCCTCATGACCTCCTTCAATGTATGCACCTCGCCTTTCCGAATAAGTTCGGAAACTAGCGGCGTGTTAAGCATAATTTCAATGGCAGCCCTTCGACCTTTACCATCGGGTGTCGGTATCAATTGCTGCGCCACCATCCCTCTCAGATTTAGGGATAAGTCCATCCAGACCTGCGCATGACGCTCTGCCGGGAAGAAGTTAATAATTCGATCCAATGCCTGGTTGGCATTGTTGGCATGCAAAGTCGCGAGACAAAGGTGACCTGTTTCTGCAAAAGTCAGAGCATAATTCATGGTTTCAGAGCTTCGGATCTCGCCAATCATGATGACATCTGGTGCCTGTCTGAGCGTGTTTTTTAGCGCAACATCAAAGCTGGGAGTATCAACACCAACCTCTCTTTGGGTCACCATACAACCGCGATGCTCATGAATAAATTCAATCGGGTCTTCGATCGTAATGATGTGTCCTTTACTATTCTTATTACGATGACCAATCATTGCAGCAAGGGAGGTCGATTTTCCAGTACCGGTCGCACCTACAAAAATAATCAAACCTCGTTTTGACATAGAAAGTTGTTTGATAATCTCAGGCAGAGACAGGTCATCACAGGAAGGTATATGGGTCTCGATACGTCGCAGCACCATGCCGGCCTGGTTCCTCTGATAGAAAGCACTGACCCTAAAACGGCCAACTACGGGCGAATGGATCGCGTAATTGCACTCGTGATCTGATTCAAATTCTTCTACTTGAGCCTCAGTCATCGTGCTGTGGACAAGCTCACGCGCTTGCTCTGGTGTTAACGGCGTTTTCGACATTGGCATCATGCGGCCGCTAACCTTAATGGAGGGTGGCAAACCCGCGGTAATAAACAGGTCAGATGCTCCCTGTTCAACAACGACTTTCAACAACTTATCAAAATCTATCATAGCTTAATTTTGGTCCTTTCCCTGAGCACACGCTATTCGCGCTTATCTAAAATCGTCTGGAATTTTTGCTTTTTCGGCTGCGGCTTCACGGGTGATCAGATTCTTCTCCAACAATCCTTTCAAACACTGATCCAAAGTCTGCATACCCAACTTGCCGCCGGTTTGAATTGCTGAATACATCTGTGCAACCTTGTCCTCACGGATCAAATTTCTGATCGCGGGGGTGCATAGCATCAATTCATGCGCAGCAATTCGACCGCCGCCTATTTTTTTCAGCAGCGTTTGAGAAACAACTGCGGCTAGTGATTCAGAAAGCATAGACCGCACCATAGATTTTTCCGCGGCCGGGAACACATCGATAACTCTATCAATTGTTTTCGCAGCAGAGGAAGTATGAAGCGTACCAAATACCATGTGACCAGTCTCCGCCGCCTCGAGTGCTAATCGAATAGTTTCAAGATCTCGCATCTCGCCAACAAGAATAATATCAGGGTCTTCCCGCAACGCTGATCGTAATGCTTCATTAAAACCGAGGGTGTCTCTATGGACCTCGCGCTGGTTAATCAAGCACTTCTTACTGTCATGCACAAATTCTATAGGGTCTTCAACCGTCAATATATGCTGATAGCGACTGTCATTGATGTAGTCCATCATCGCCGCTAGCGTCGTGCTCTTTCCAGAACCTGTTGGACCTGTCACTGTAATCAGTCCGCGGGGCGTTTCTGAAATATCTTTAAATACCTGACCCATACCAAGGTCATCCATACTAAGGACTTTTGCTGGAATTGTTCGAAATACGCCACCGGCGCCCCGATTGTGGTTAAAAGCGTTGACACGAAAACGTGCGATGCCGGGCACTTCAAATGAAAAATCGCACTCGAAAAACTCTTCGTAATCTTTCCGCTGTTTATCGTTCATGATCTCGTAAATGAGCGAATGTACTTCTTTGTGATCAAGTGCGGGCAAGTTTATTCGACGTATATCACCGTCAACTCGAATCATGGGTGGTAATCCTGCAGAAAGATGCAGGTCTGACGCACCCTGTTTTTCACTGAATGCTAGTAGTTCTGTAATATCCATTTAGAATTGCCTTTGACTAGAAAGTTTTATTCGCGCTCATGTTATTCTGCCGAGCGACCGTTGACCTTTAAAACACAAATACTTGCGACAATCACAGATTGAAAGGTAAGAAATCAATATTTAGATTAGAGGTCCAAGTTTGTGCCAAACTATAAGCCTATCTCATCCGAGAAGTACTGCCATTTATTGAACATGCCGGTGACCATTACACCCATAATATTCTTGAAACAAACATTACACCATACCCAGTCTGATACCATAAAGTGGAAACTACAGACTTCAATCGCGAAACACCGATGACCCAAGACAATATTCAATCCCAAGACAACCAAGTTCGTGAGAACCTCGCACGTGTTCAGATCAGAATACGAACCGCATGCGATCGGTTTAACAAAGACCCAACACAAATTTCCCTTCTTGCTGTCAGCAAAACTAAACCCATTAGTATGATCGAGACAGCGCTTCGTCTTGGACAAACCGATTTTGGTGAGAACTATCTACAGGACGCACTAGAAAAAATAGCAGCATTCAAAGACCAAGGGAGCTTGTCGAGCGTCCCTCACAAACCTATTTGGCACTATATCGGCGCTATCCAGTCGAACAAAACCAAGCCAATAGCCGAACATTTTGACTGGGTTCACACAGTTTCAAGCAGAAAAGTCGCTCGCCGTCTCAGTGAACAACGACCATCGAATCTTGCCCCTCTGAAGATCATGTTGCAGGTAAACATTGACAACGAACCGACAAAGTCCGGCATCAGGCCAGAAGAACTACACGAACTGATTAGCGTCATTGAACCGCTCCCTGGTGTCAGTCTACGAGGCTTAATGGCAATTCCAGCACCCTCAAAAGAATTAGAATCACAGCGCCTGCCTTTTCAAGCATTGCGGGAACTAAAAGAAGATTGCCTATCTCATTTTCCGAATGAACTAAAGTGCTTCGACCATCTCTCAATGGGAATGACAGCAGACCTAGACGCGGCCGTAGCCGAGGGCACTACCTGGCTAAGAATAGGCACAGCAATATTTGGCGCAAGAAGTTAGTTTGGGCTAAATCAACAAGAACTGATGGAGTAATCAATGTTAGAGAAAGTCTCATTTTTGGGAGCCGGAAACATTGCCAAGGCAATAATGGGCGGGATGTTGAAGCAGGGAATAGCTGCAGAAAACTTGTTTGCAGCTGACCCGAGTCCCGATCAACTGGCTAAACTGGCGCCAGGTGTATCAGGGTTTGCAGATAATCTTGCAGCGATAGAACTCGCAGATGTTGTCGTCATCGCGGTAAAACCAAATACAGTGCCGCAATTATGCACCGCACTTGCACCCAATATCGGAAACCGGCTAGTGATCTCTGTTGCCGCTGGTATACAAAGTGAGACGCTCCAAAGAGGACTCGGCGCGGGTGTGGCTATTATCCGTTGCATGCCAAATACTCCCGCACTTGTTCAGGCGGGGATGACTGGTTTATTCGCAACATCAAATGTAACCGCCACACAAAAGCAAAGCGCAGAGGATATTTTGTCTGCAATAGGGTTGGTTGAATGGTTCGAAAACGAGAATGATCTTGATGCAGTCACTGCGGTGTCTGGAAGTGGCCCCGCCTATTTCTTTCTAATTATCGAGGCGATGGAGGCCGCCGCAGTTAAGCTCGGATTGACACCCGCGGTTGCGCACCAACTGGTGACACAAACGGCTCTCGGAGCTTCATTGATGGCACGTGATACAGATCAGCCAATTTCTGAGTTGAGGAAAAACGTCACGTCACCCGGCGGTACAACAGCTGCTGCTATAAATTCACTAATAAACGATCAGGTACCAGAAATCTTCTCAAACGCCATCGCTGCGGCACATCGACGTTCTATCGAGCTGGCAAAAGAATAAGGTTTAGTAACACCTTACGTGAAAATATTGAACTAAATGCTACGCCGTCTCGTCGAGCAACAGCTAATCTTGTAGTATGACATTAACAACGCCGAGCCATCACAAGACACCACATTTTGTGTGTGAAGCCAGAATCAAAAAGGGATAAAAATGGGACAAAATTTCGCCAATGCAGGAATATACCTGATACAGACATTCGTTGGGCTGTATGTGCTCCTGATCATGATTAGGTTCTTGATGCAGATATCACGGGTCGACTACTACAACCCTATTTGTCAGGGCATCGTCAAGTTTACAGATCCTGCGATTGGCCCTTTTAGGCGCCTTATTCCCACTGTTCTCGGGGTAGATTTTGCAACACTCGCCGTAGCATTTGTGATCCAGTTGATCGCTGTTGTTGTGATCATGATGTTGTCTGGATACCCGATAATAGCGCCACTTTATTTAGCATGGGTAGCGCTTGGCCTATTCTCTATGATCCTCAACATCTACTTCTTTGCCTTGATCATCATGGTAATATCGAGCTGGATTGCACCAAGTTCTAACCATCCCGCCTTGGCGCTTGTCCATCAAATAACAGACCCTATTTGCATACCAGCCAGAAAACTATTACCAGCGATGGGCGGATTAGATCTGTCGATTATTATTGTATTTGCAGCACTGCACATTATTGATGAAATATTGGTGATTAAACCCATCGCGCAAACTCTTAGCGTTCCTGCAGGATTGATACTCGGGTTACCATAAGGGCAGCTAGTAACATCGAAAACAGTGGTACTAATCAAGAACAAAGTGGAGGACCAGTAAAAACTTGGTCCGACGCCTATACTCAGGTTAAAGATAGATGAAGTTTCTGACCTATGCCCTCGCTCTATTGTTAATCGCCATACCCGTGCAAGCCGAACAGTTTGTTCATTGGCAGGGTTTTGATCTTCACTACAACACTTTCAATAGCCTGCTGATTCCTGCCGAGGTCGCGAAAGCCCATGGCATCTCTCGTTCGGCAAACAGAGTTATTACCAACATATCAATTGTTCGCGACGGCATCCCAACAACAGCGATGGTGGAAGGTTATTCCCTCAACCTTTTAGGTCAGCTAACTCAACTCGACTTCACAGAAGTAAAAGAGAGTTCGGGGGTCTATTATCTTGCGAACCAAATCGTCGATGAAAAAGACACACTTCGATTTTCGATCAGGATTCAACCGAACGGTTCAGAAGAGACATTTGATCTCCAGTACAATCGGCAGTATCAGTAACAGAGTCTTGCTCGCCGCCGCATTTAGCCTCGCCACTAAATTGACCCAAGTACAATCATCAGAAGGTTGCCAAAATGAAAGTTGTCCTCGCAAGTAACAATGCTCATAAAGTAGAGGAGTTGCTGCAAAATCTCCCATCAAATATTTCTATCGTGACCATGGGAGAACTCGGTATCAACAGCCCCGAGGAAACAGGTACGACATTCGTCGAGAATGCGATTATTAAGGCCCGTTACGCAGCAGAGCAAAGTGGGTTGGCTGCGATTGCAGACGATTCAGGGCTCGAAGTTGATCACCTAATAGGCGCGCCGGGTATATATTCTTCTAGATTTGCAGGCATTGAGGCCAGCGATCAACAGAACAATACAAAACTGCTACAGGAACTCGCTGGCATCCCGCCAGAACTCCGAACAGCAAGATTCAGAAGCATCATCGTTATGATGAAACACAAGCTAGATCCAACGCCAATTATTGTCATGGGTACTTGGGAGGGACAAATCTTAGAGCAACCTCGTGGCGATCAAGGTTTCGGCTATGACCCAATATTCTTTATCCCTTCTCTTAATCGCGCTGCGGCAGAACTATCACAAGATGAGAAAACACAATATAGCCATCGAGGACTCGCCTTAAAACAACTAAATATAATTTTGGCAGAAAATTAAGTGGGAAAGAAATCTGCGCTATACATCCACTTTCCCTGGTGTGTTCGCAAATGCCCCTATTGCGATTTTAACTCACACGAGCACGACGGTGTGCTTCCAGAAGAAGCGTATATCGCTGCACTCATCGCTGACCTTGAGGCCGATCTTGCTTCAAACTCCACCCTGAATCAGCCAGTGGAGATAAGTTCAATCTTCATGGGTGGTGGAACACCAAGTCTCTTTTCACCAGACTCCATCAATCTGCTATTGGAGGGTATTCGACAAAGACTCAACCTTAGCCCCGAAGCAGAGATCACGATGGAGGTTAATCCTGGTAGTATCTCTGTGGAAAAAACGATCACATCTGATAACAACGCCCTAATCGCACGAACTAGCGAATCAGAATTGCTAGGAAAAATTAAACTGGCAGGATTCTACTCTGCAGGCGTCAATCGACTTAGCATCGGCATCCAGTCTCTCAACCCGAAACACCTTGTAAGCCTAGGCAGAATTCATGATCCCGATAGCGCAATCAAAACCTATCAACACGCCAGGTCCGCCGGTTTTAGCAATATCAACATTGATTTGATGCACGGCCTACCGGCTCAAACATTAGACGAAGCATTATGTGATCTGCAAAAAGTTATTGATCTTCAACCGGAGCATATCTCCTGGTATCAACTCACGATTGAACCTAATACGGTATTTTACAAACGACCACCCACGCTCCCGGATGAGGACTCTCTGTGGCAAATTTATGAGGAGGGAATGTCACTATTAGCGAACAACGGGTTTAGCCGCTATGAAATTTCTGCATTTAGCCAAACTGGTCGCGAGAGTGCGCACAACTTAAATTATTGGAACTTTGGCAATTATCTGGGGATAGGTGCAGGGGCACACGGGAAAATACAAAATTCTGAAGAACTCATTAGAACGACCAAAACCAGGCACCCTACAGACTATCTCGTTTCGCCCAACAAAAAATCTCTCCAGGTTGCACCGGACGAGGTCATGCTTGAATACCTTATGAACACGCTGAGATTAGTCCGAGGTTTCGATTATCTCCAGTTCGAAGAGCAAACCGGACTAAACCGAAAAGATCTCCTGCCTTTCATCGAAAAAGCAAAAGCGAAATCCTTGATCATTGAAAATAATACGGGTATCAAACCGACAGCACTTGGATTGCAATATCTAAACGAGTTGCTGTTAATGGCTTAGTGAAAAATTTTACTCAAATAGACCTGACTTTAGCTCATCAATAGAAGAAAAAACATAAGCAAGATCAGTCACTTTATGCCCGAGCCGTAGCCCTCGTTTTTCATACTTAGTAACGACTCGTTCGGGCACTTCACCTTTATTAAAACCGGCTGAAGAGTCCATCAACTCAGAAATCTCTTCTGCGTAAGGCTCCCAATCTGTGGCAATGTGCAACAGGCCTCCGTCTTTTAACTTTGCTTGAACTAGCGCTATAAATGAGCTGGTGATTAGTCTTCGTTTGTTATGTTTCTTTTTGTGCCAGGGGTCAGGGAAGAAAATCTGGACCTTATCCAGACTACTATCGGGTAGCGCTTGCTTAAGCACATCAATTGAATCAACTTTGAACACCCTGACATTCTGCAAATTATCTCTACGAACAAGGCTAAGCAAATGTCCAACACCCGGCCGATGCACTTCAACCCCAATAAAATTGGTTTCGGGTGCTTTAGTAGCCATCTCAAAAAGAGAATCCCCCATCCCAAACCCAATTTCCAACACCACAGGCTGCTCAATGAGGTAGGGCAAATTCCTATCAAGCGGCAATTCATTAAGGTCATAACCGTATAAAGGCCAATATTCTTCCAGCGCCTTTATTTGACCAGGCGTAATACGCCCATCACGGATGACAAAGCTCCGAATTTCCCTCTTGTACGGCTTATCTATTTCGTTAGGCTCAGTTCTACACATTCGCATTTCTCCACGTACCGACAGCCAAAAACAACCACCCCGACAACAGCAATAAGCCTCCTATTGGAGTGATAGGGCCAAACCAACTTATCCCCGTCAGCGTAATCAGATATAGGCTACCGGAGAATAAAATTATACCTCCCGCGAAACTGTAGCAAGCAAGTAGTAATTGCCGATTATCACGCCAAACTTCCCTGAAAAGTAGTGCCAGCAATAGAACAAGTGTGTGACTCATTTGATATTGCGTACCGGTTTTGAAAGCCGCCAACATTCTTGGCTCTAGCACGCCCTCGAGCGCATGAGCACCAAACGCGCCACATGCAACGCTGCAAAATCCACTAAGTGCTGCAAAGAGGAAAAAATATTTGGTCATTAGGGTGGGGTAGGGACTATGCCTGAATCTGGTTTCTTAGTTTTTTGATCGCATTTTGTTCAAGCTGACGCACCCGTTCGGCAGAAATGCCAAACCGCCTCGCCAGTTGATGTAATGTCATTTTGTCATCTCTAAGCCAGCGACTTTCGACAATTTCTTTAGCGCGATCGTCCAGCTGCGAGAATGCCGCTCGTAGCTTTCGCTGTTCCGAATCTGAGTGGTCTTGAATCTCAGTAATCTCAGCTGGATCTAGCGATGGGTCGTGCAAATAGTGCGATGGGGAATAAGCTTCCTCATCATCCTCAGCGGACCCATCGAAGGCATCATCTTGGGCAGCTAATCGACCTTCCATCAATCTTACATGGGTGGGTTCAACCCCCAACTCTTCCGCAATATGATTAACTTCTTGTTCGTTCATCCAACCCAGTCGCTTCTTTTTACTTCGCAAATTGAAGAACAATTTGCGCTGAGCTTTTGTCGTTGCCACTTTAACGATGCGCCAGTTCTTGAGTATGAACTCATGCATCTCTGCCTTTATCCAGTGGACTGCGAAGGACACAAGCCGCACGCCAAATTCCGGATTATAACGTTTGACCGCTTTCATCAATCCGACATTACCTTCCTGAATTAGGTCGGCCTCTGATAATCCGTAGCCTGAATAGGATTTCGCGACATACACAACGAAACGCAAATGAGACATCACGAGGCGACGTGCACCGTCGAGGTCAGCGTCATAATAAAGTTTTTCAGCCAGCTCCTTTTCTTCCTCAACACTAAGCAAGGGAATTGTATTTACTGCCTGAATGTAGGCCTCCAGATTACCACCTGGCGACATCAGATCTACTGGCTGAATATTAGAACTCATTACGGACCTTTTAATTTGGGGGACGAAGTCTAGCACTCATCCAATAAGACTGCTATTTTCCTTCACGTGTATGATTTTGACCCTAAAGTATAGATTAAGTTTGCAAATCACCTAGATACAGACATCGGAACAACAAATCCTAACTTTACTTGGGCTCTATCGAATGTAAGTGCTTGCTCACAGCCAACGCAGCGCCAAAAACACCAAGCAAGGAGCCGCCAGTAAATAGCAATAATGAATTCACAAAGCCAAGTCCCGATAGACTAAAAGCGTCACTGTAGGACTCCATCAGTCGCTCGATTGGACCGGAAAGAAACAGAAAACTGCTTTCAATCAACAACCAAGCCATCAGTGCGCCGCCGGCACCATACCAAAAACCTAGGTACAAAAACGGGCGCCGAACAAAGCTATCCGTACCTCCTACAAGCTTTACCACTTCAATTTCCGCACGACGATTTTCGATCGCTAGCCTGATGGTGTTACCTATTGATAGTAGTACGCCGAGGCCCAGGAAAAAGCTCAAAGCACTCACAAAGCGCTCTCCTAACGCGACCAACGCGAGTAATCGTTCAATCCACTGTAAATCCAAATCAACCGATTCGACACGATCATCACCTTCAAGTCGCACAACCAACAATTTCATTCCTGCTGTGTGTTGCGCAGCGGGGGTAATTTCGATAACCGCGGGTAGCGGGTTTACCCCTATGCTGGCAATCACGTTCGCCAGCCCAGAACGGGCTTGGAACTCAACAAGCGCTTCATCTGCAGAAATATAGCTCGCGTCTAGCACTTCCTCTTCAAGCAGAAGCGACTGCGTAAAAACCCGTCCGACACCATCAGTAACTTCGGCCTTGAGATACACGCTCATTCGCGGTTGCCCATCCCAATCACCGCCTAAAGATGTCAGGTTGCCAAGCAGCAGATAGAGAATGGTTGGTAATGCCATAGCAATACCAATGACAAGCCATGTCATCAAACTAGTGAACCAACTGTCGAGTAACTGACTTAAGCTCTCCCAGGCAATTCTCTGATGATGCCGATACCATGATTGCACTTTGTCCAGCGTGCTGCGCGAAGAAAGGCTCGCTGTCGATGCGGTCGGCGTTTTACTCGCCGGCTTATCGCGATTGTTGCGATGCGCACCCAATTATCGAGCCCCCTCAAGCAAGCGACCCTGTTTCAAAATAAATTCGCGCTTGTCCATCCTAGCAACAAGCTCAAGATCATGGGTCGCAATGAGCACAGTCACTCCGACCTGATTAAACTGATCAAAAAGATTCATAATTTCACGGGATAAGTCTGGATCAAGGTTTCCTGTCGGTTCATCCGCTAACAAGATTGTTGGCCGATTAACCACCGCACGTGCAATGCCAACTCGCTGCTGTTCCCCGCCGGACAACGCAACCGGATATTGTTTCTCTTTACTGCTTAGGCCAACTTTCCCAAGTGCCGCACGAACTCGTCGCCCAACTTCCCTTGGCTGATAGCCAGCAATCGTCAGCGGTAACGCAACATTGTCATAGACTGTGCGATCGAACAGCAATTGATGGTTTTGAAACACGACTCCGACATTACGCCTGATAAAAGGCACCTGTTTCGAGCTGATCCGATTGAGGTTTGTGCCATTTACGATCACTTGACCCTGACTAGCGCGCTCCATGACAATGATTAGTTTCATCAAGGTGCTTTTCCCAGCGCCGGAATGCCCCGTAAGAAAGGCCATATCACCTGCCGGCATCTCAAAATTTACCCGCGACAATGCTTCTTTACCGCCTGGATACCTCTTACTTACCTGGTCAAATCTAATCACAAAATTTATGAACCCGTATCTATGCCATCAAATATTGCAGCAACATATTCTTCGGCGCTAAAGGGACGAAGATCATCGATCTGCTCACCGACCCCAATGAACCTGATGGGTATATTGAACTCTCTAGCTAAGTTGAAAACCACCCCACCTCTTGCACTGCCATCCAGCTTTGTTACAGACAAGCCTGTCACATCGACGACCTGAAGAAATTCTTTTGCCTGTGAAAGCGCGTTCTGACCCGTCGTTGAGTCCAGCACGAGCATCACTTCATGAGGAGCATCTGGGTCTAGCTTCGCCATCACTCGGCGAATCTTACTGAGCTCATCCATTAGGTTTTTCTTATTCTGCAACCGTCCTGCCGTATCTGCTATCAGCACATCGATATTCCTGGCACGGGCAGAATCGAGTGCGTCAAAAATAACCGAGGCACTATCAGAGCCCGTGGCCTGGGCGACAACGGGCACGTCGTTTCGTTCACCCCAAACTTTTAACTGTTCAACCGCAGCTGCCCGATAGGTATCACCGGCGGCTAACATGACGCTTTTACCTTCTGATTGCAGGCGTTTTGCAAGCTTGCCTACAGTGGTCGTTTTCCCCGCCCCATTAACACCAACCATGAGAATCACAAAAGGTTTTTTCTCTGTTAAATCATTGGGTGAAGGAATATTTAAACCGATATCAACGGGCTTCAATATATCAGTGAGCTCTTGTTTTAGTGTTGTATAAAGCGCAGCAGCATTACCTAACTCTTTGCGAGCAACTCGTTTGGCCAGATTAGCCATGACATCCTCGGTCGCCTGAACACCCACGTCAGAAGTTAGCAATAAGGTCTCTATTTCTTCCAGCAACTCATCGTCAATTACCTTCTCGCCAAGAAATACCCGACCAATACCTTCACTAAACTTGCTTTGTGTTTTAGACAGGCCAGCTTTTATCCTAGAGAAAAAACCTGACTTACCTTTTTTTTCTTCATCTGCAACATTTTCTGTCATTACGGCTACTACCTACTCCCGTTGGCGTGTGGTTATATGCATTATAGAAATGTTCTTCGGCGCAACTTAAACGCTGACATTGGATCAATCCTAAATGACAAGCTTCACACGAGGGCTGTCATAAAGAGGGGTTGTCTTAAAGATAATCTATTTAGGCGAGCAGAAAACACCCATGAGTTCATCTAGCTATTCTATGCGAATTATCGGAGGAAAGTGGCGTGGTCGCAAAGTATCTTTCGCACAACACGAAGAAATTCGCCCAACACCCAACAGAATCAGAGAAACCCTGTTTAACTGGCTACAAGGATTTGTACACGGTTCGAGGTGCCTTGAGTTGTATGCTGGGAGTGGCATCCTCAGCCTTGAAGCACTCTCTAGAGGGGCGAAGTCCGTTACCTTGATTGAACAGGCCAGCCAGGTGCACCAACATCTGCAAACAGAACTCGCTAAAATCACAGATAGCTCACAGTTATACCAATGCATTAATCAGCCCGCCATCACATGGGCTTCAAACCAATCGGACGGCCCTTTTGATATCATTTTTTTGGATCCACCCTTTGCTGGATCAGAACTCGACACTGTCTTACCCCTCATAGAAGTAAATAGTCTATTAAGTCCAGACGGGGTTATCTATATCGAAAGTCCAGCGGAAATTCTTGGCGAAACCATTCCGTTGCAATTCGAAATTTACAAACAGAAAAAGGCTGGCAGTGTGCACTATTGCCTGTGCCGACACAGGGATTAGCCCGAATGCGCAAAACCCTTCAATTCCCACCAAAGCTCTCTAAGGTAGGTGTAAACAATTTTAATAAGGTATGATTAATTTTTTACTCTACGGCACCTGATTTCTAATGACTACAGTACTTTACCCAGGCACTTTTAATCCGTTACACAACGGCCACGCTGATCTCGTCGAGCGAGCAGCAAAAATATTTGGCCGCGTTGTTCTAGGAATTGCCACAAGTCCCCATAAAAACCCGAGTGACCTTACGGTTCGGATTGATCTCGCTAAAGAAGCGCTAGCGCACGTAAAAGACGTTGATGTCATTGG